>JAKJFV010000250.1 GCA_022704725.1 Spirochaetota bacterium | reverse complement strand
GGCTTAAATATCCATCATCCATACCAATGCCGAGTTTGAGCGTGTTTCCGCTGGTACCCGTGATGCTTACATTGGCATCCTTATCTTGCGGAAAGATAGTCCACTCAAAGGCTGTTGGATCTGTGTTGTTGTCAGCTGCTGCTGCAAAATTCGGTGTAAAACCGAATAGTACTGCAAGCATAAACAATACTGTTAAAATCCGTTTCATGCTAATTCCTCCGTTTTTAAAAAAAATAAATTTATTGGTTTTCACATACAAAAATAAATGTCAAAAAGATTATAGAAAAGAGAAGAGGTTTTAGAGGATTTAAGGGTGCAAAAGAAAAATTTAGTATTTTTAAAGCCTTTTCTTAACCAAATATTAGTATAGGAGCAAAAAAATCTGCTGTCAATAAAAAGTTTTTCTTATGGGATGTGAGAGTGAAACGAAAGCACTGTAGTCTCTATACGAAAGGGAAAGTGTCCCATGCTAAAATAGCTTCCTGTAAAGGAGGCTGTATCAACATTACCAAAGTTTTTTATACTAGAGATCTAATAATTACTATGGCATCATTCCATTCAAGAGTAGAACTGTATTTTGATAACATATGAAAACGATACAAAACCTTTTCATAATAAAACTCAATATAGCGTTTCATGAAGGATATTCCTGTAATGTTTGCTAATTCAAATTTAAGAATCGCTTTTGCATCATCTTCATGTGCAAATAAAAGAATATTAGAATATAACTGCAGGGAACCCCTTCCTTGTTTTTTCATAGGATCCATACGGTATCCTGTAGATAACACTGCATTATTTCTCAATATGAGACTTTTTTTCCCTTCTGTTTGTGTTATTGCTGTGATTTTCCTTTTGCATTTTTCTTCTAAGAGCAGTTTTTGAATACAATTCCATTCATGAAGATTCTCAGGGACTTTGTTACTGCAGGAAAAAAAGGCCGGAACCAAGCTTCCCTTATTGGTATATCGGGCAGCGAGTTTACAGTGATTACAATAGATAATGTTTCCTGCCCCTCTAATACTGTTTAATTTTTTACATTGAGGGCAACAGTACAGCAGACGATATATCCGCTGTGCTCCAAAGAAATTATTGAATCTTCTTCTTGAATTTTTTAACCATTCCCATTCATTATAATTGAATTCAGTATCCAGAATACTTTGAATTTCGCTGATTTTCAGTGATGTAATCTGTTCTTTTGTAAGAATTTCTTTAAATGACAGTGTTACGCGGCCCTGTCTTCGATTTGCGCTCCATCTTGGAGATGTAGAGAAGGCGCCATGTGAAAAGACTCGTATTACTGGGACCTTAAGCATTTTTAATAGACGTGCTGTTCCAGGTATTACCGGGAGACTTGCTCCGTCCCATGTTTGCATTCCTTCGGGATACATGCAAAGAATATCACCCTGCATAATAACTTTATGTATATTGCGTATAGTTTCTATATCCGGAATTGATTGGCTTTTTGGAATACAGCCGAATTGACGTATCCAAAACGAGGTAAATCTGTTTCGAAATAAAGAGTCGCTCGTAACAATGTACATCGGGTGGGGTACATAAAAATTATGAAAGAAGGGATCAAAGAGGCTTGAGTGAGTTGGAAGAAGGATGTAGGGTTTTGGTATTTCTTTTAAAATCCGCTTGTTTTCTGCATGCAGATCATATTTTAAAAATAAATAAAAACCTACAGTGACTTTAACAAGATTGTTAAACCATCGATGTGTTTGAATTCGTAATGCTTCTCTCATCATAGTAAGTATACTGATTTTCCCGGATGCATCAAGTTTTTTTTTATTATTGCCCTGCTTTGTTGAATAATATGCTTTTTTTCTGTATTATTAAAAATGCGTATTATTTTATCAGAATAAAACAAATAACAGGAGATACATAATGAGACAGTATTACATTGCCGGCAACTGGAAAATGAACAAAACAAAGAGTGAAGCAGTAGAACTTGCAAAAAGCCTCGTTTCTGCTCTTAAAGACGGAAAAAATAAGTACATGATTGCACCGTCTTTTACAAATCTTGATGCAGTAGCTCAAGTAGTTAAAGGAACAAACATCCGTCTTGGAGCACAGAATATGTCTACAGACGAATCGGGCGCTCATACAGGAGAAGTTTCTGTACTAATGCTCAAGGACTTAGGAGTCCAAACAGTAATTCTCGGCCACTCTGAAAGAAGACACATCTATAAAGAAGATGATGCAATGATCAATACAAAGGTCAAACTTGCACTTAAACACGGTCTTGAAGTAATTCTGTGCATCGGCGAGCTTTTAGAAGAAAGAGAAGCGGGCAAGGCAGAATCTGTCTGTGAAGAACAGACACGCAAAGGCCTTTCAGGTGTAAGTGCAGAAGATATGAAAAATATTGTTATAGCCTATGAGCCGGTATGGGCAATCGGCACCGGTAAAACTGCAACTCCCGAGGATGCTCAAGCTGTTCATGCTTTTACAAGGAAAATTCTAACTGATATGTACGGTTCTTCTGTAGCTGAAAACGTAATTATTCAGTACGGCGGATCTATGAAGGCAGACAACGCACAAGCTCTTCTTAACCAGAAAGATATTGACGGCGGACTGATCGGCGGTGCTGCTCTTAAAGCAGATACCTTCGAACCGATCTGCAAGACATACTAAAAAATCATATTGCAGGACTACTACAAAGCATCCGGTTCTTCTTCGAAAGAAAACCGGATGTTTTTTTTTCTGTACAAACCCAATACTCCATGATAGAATGTATAAAAAGTTCTGGAGTAGAGATTATGGATATAAAACATGTTGGTACAAAGTGGAGATATTTTACATATCTTTTTGTTTTAATATTTTTACTTATGTATCCGCCGAATTCCTTTATTCTGCATGCACAGGAATCTGCCGGACAAGCATCTGTGCAGGATGCTGCAGCAGGTCAGGAAGAAGAAACAGCACAATCAGTATCTGCACATGCGATAGATATTTCCAGCGCGGTAATAACAATTAATCATCCGGAAGATCTTTCTGCTCTGCTCGCTATTGAGCCGGGCAATACCCGCACTGTACTGCTTTTACTCACACTCGACACCGACACCTTCCGTCAGTTAAAAGTAATATTTCCTCAGATTAAGGGTCTTATCCATTTAGATATGTCCGGCTGTACCTTAGCAAAAGGAACGGTAAGTTTAGGCGGAACATTTAAAGACTGCGTATGTCTTTTGTCGGTAAGTATTCCGGAAGGTATTTTATACAGCGGCGACGAGGTTTTTATGGGATGTAAAAATCTTCAGTCG
>JAKJFV010000024.1 GCA_022704725.1 Spirochaetota bacterium | reverse complement strand
TCTGAGATTCCGTCGTCATCAGCGGCAATACCGCGGAGAAAAACCTTATTTTCAATAATTTGATTAGGTTCAGGACTGGATATAATTACCTTTGATTTATCGGCCTCATTGTCAATTAAAACCTTGCGTTTTAATACAGTTATGTTTCCTGCAGTATCTTTTGCAGTAACAATAAGATCCTGCGTTTTTGCGGTAACGCCCCGTACATCAAGGTCAAGGTTCCAAAACGGGTTTCCAGGAATGAGTTCAAAGGGTCCGCTTTCCGCGCCGAAAGCCCAGGATAGAGATTCTACATTAATAGTATCCCTTGCAAGACCGGCAGCGGAAAACACGCCGTTTACAATATCGGTTTCTGAAGGGTACGTTATTTGAACATCGGGAGCCGTGTTGTCTACGAAGTAAAGGTACGAGTAAAGACCGCTTGTGCCTTGAAGATCGACTGCCTTAAACCAGCAGACTGATGCACCGTCTTTCATCTGCAGAGTATTCAAAGGAAGTGTAAATGTCCATCCGTTATTTTTTTTATCTTCCGAGATGGAAACAGGATTAAAATTCCGTCCGCCATCCAATGAGTACGATAGACTCTTTATGCCGTTTCCATCCGCAATTATACCTGTGAGCTTAATTTTACCGGAAACAAGAGCACCCATTGCATAGTTTTCCACCTTAGTCTGAGGCTGCCGTCTGTCCAGATGCCAGGTAACAGTCTGTTCGTAGCCTACAACGCCCTTATTATCAATACCATATACACTGATAGTGTGAGCGCCCTCTTCCATTTGTGTTGTGTCGAGAAAATAGGACCAGAAATCGGTACCTTCTGCAACAATGGGATTTTCTGTATCGCCGTCAAGGACTATTTCGACTCTTCCGACTGCATCATCGTCAATACAGGTACCGACAATATTAAGATTTCCGGGAACACGCATGTTGTTGCGGGGATTCGTAATTCCGCTTACGGGCAAATCTGATTCAGGATCAATAAAAATATTAAACGGTCCGCCGAGCGTTATGTTTCCGCCCTTGTCTGATGCAGTAATAAGAATATTATATTTACCGGCTTTTTTTTCATTAATATCAAACGTTTCCTGCCAGCTCTCAAGTTCATCAACTGAACGTTCATCGACTTCCTTTTTTCCGGAAGCAAAGAGCGGTATGAGAATAATTAAAAATGACAGCAGTAATAACAGTTTTTTATTCACTTGGAAATCCTTTAAAAAGAGATAAACCCACACTGTATTATCGGTCATTTTGGAGATTTTGTAAAGTTTTTTCTATAACATGGTACTTAATTTATTGTTTTTTTCGCATTTTTTGGAGATATTTTACATTTTGAAACGAAATTTTACCGGGTACAGATGATTGAATAAAGCCGGTCCAGATCATCCTGAGAATAATAATCGATTTGAATTGACCCCTGCGCCAAAGAACCCTTAATTGTTACCTTTGTACCAAGCGTATCTAAAAAACGCTGTTCCAAAGAAATAATGTCGGCACTGCGGTTCGGCAGCTTCTCCCGGCTTTTAGCGGCGTTTTTAATAGGCCGTACATCGCCGTTCAGTTCGCCCGCCTGCCGCTCTGCTTCACGAACAGAAAGAGAGGATCCGGTAATACGGGCAAAAAGAATACGCTGATCCTGGGGATTTGCAACTGAGAGAATGGCACGTGCATGACCTGCACTGATTAAGCCAGACGAGAGAGATGTCTGCATATCTTCGGGAAGTTTTAACAATCGAAGAGCATTCGCGACTGTACTTCTGTTTTTTCCTACCCGTTTTGCAACTTCTTCCTGACCTAAATTTGCAAGTTCCATGAGCTGACGGTAGGCATGAGCTTCTTCAAGCGCATTCAAGTCTTCCCGCTGTATATTTTCTATGAGGGCTATTTCGAGCATCTGCTCGCGTGTAAAATTTTTAACAATTGCGGGTATTTCGTTAAGCCCTGCAAGTTTTGCAGCCCTTGTGCGTCTTTCACCGCCGACAATATAAAAAACTCCGTCGGTGGAGGACGACACGATTATAGGCTCCACAACGCCGTGCTCACGGATGGAAGAGGCAAGTTCTTCGAGTGCATCAGGGTCGAATTCTTTCCTCGGCTGGTACGGATTAGGAACAAGTTCCGTTAATTTAAGCATTAACACAGAAGAACCGGCACTTGTTTTTATGTGTGATTCAGAAGGCGTATCTCTTTGATTCTGCGAATAGTCGTTATCGCCGAACACTGCATCGATTCCCTTTCCCAGTCCGATTTTAGCCACGTTCAAGTACCTCTTTTGCAAGCTGTTTATAACTTCGCGCTCCAATGCAGCTGGAATCATACATCGATACAGGTAATCCGTGAGAAGGGGCTTCCGACAAGCGGACATTCCGCGGAATTATTGTACTAAAAACGCTGTCTTTAAAATATGTTTTTACCTGCTTTACAACATCCTGGGCAAGCCGTGTTCTTGAGTCGTACATGGTGAAGAATATCCCGCCAATGGCAAGATCCGGATTTATGGTTTTTTGTACTTTTTTCACAGTCTGCAGTAAAAGAGAAATTCCTTCCAATGCAAAATACTCGCACTGCATGGGAATTAAGACTGCATCTGCTGCTGCAAGCCCGTTTAGTGTTAAGATTCCGAGTGAGGGGGGACAGTCAATAAGAATATAATCATAAGAGGCGCGCAAAGGTTCAAGCGCATTCTTTAAGTAATACTCGCGGTTCTGCTGGTCTACCAATTCGATTGCGGCGCCTGCCAAATCAATGGAAGCCGGAATTGCATCGAGATTTTTAATTTTTGTATGTTTAATAACTGCATCCGGGTCTGCAAGTTCTGCTATCAGTTCATAAACAGTCGGTTTTTCTTTTGCTATTCCTACTCCGGAAGACATGTTTCCCTGCGAGTCAAAATCTACTAAAAGAACTTTTTTACCCGCATCTGCCAGGTATGCTCCGAGATTAATAACCGAGGTAGTTTTACCAACGCCGCCCTTTTGATTTACAAACACAAAGACCTTAGCCATGATGTTAAGTATATCATTTTTTTTTATTTACGTATATACTTTGGTTTTAGGAGAATGAAATGCTTTCAATGTATGATATTGTTGAAAATCTGCCGGCCCATATTGTATACGGCTCGGATGATTGTCAAGAAATCGTTGTTGAGGACATTGTTGCAGGTGACCTCATGAGCGACATTCTTGTTGCATGTGAAGCGCCCTACCTGCTCGTCACAAGTCTTGCAACAAGCCAGACGGTGCGCACTGCTGATATTGTAGGAGCAAGAGCAATTCTTCTTGTTAACGATAAACTGCCCAGTCCGGAGATGAAGGAGCTGGCAGAAAAAAGCAATTTAACCCTGCTTGCAACGCCTCTGCCCATGTACGAAGCCTGTGCATCACTTTCCATGCTGAACAGTTATAGATAAGCCCATGATCGAAAAAACAATAGACACTATTCTTTCAAATCTGATTTCTGCTTCACTTTCAAAACCTCTTCCTCATGCGCCGTATTTAAAAATTAAAATACGCCAGATAGCGGGAAATAAACGAAGATTCTTCCTCGAACAATTTACCTCCACACAGAGTTTTCACGCCTCAATGACAAGACAGGAAACGGGAGAGTTTTTAAAAGAACAGATAGGATCTCTGTATAAAAACGCAGTACTTGAAACAGAAACAGCTAAACACGAAACAGAGCTTCTTCATTTTTTAACCAGCAAAAAGGGAAAAACAACGATTATTCGAAAAAAGTTATCGTCCGTGCCCCGAACAAAAGAAGACTCTGGTATAACTCCGGGAAAGACTAAAACAGAGCCTCCGGCAGCGCACAACAGGAAAAAGAACTACCTCTTGGAAGAAGGCAGACCGGTTCCGTTTTTACAGCATCTGGGCATTATGACCTCTGAGGGAACTGTCATTGCCGATAAATACAGCAAGTTTAAACAGATAAACCGCTTTTTGGAATTTATTGACGATATTCTTGAAGATATTTTGCCCAAAGACGGACGAAGCCTTTCAATTGTGGATTTCGGATGCGGAAAATCATACCTTACGTTTGCAGTGTATCATTATGTATCAGAAATTAAGGGAATTCCTGTTTCTATTACCGGGCTGGATTTAAAAGATGATGTTATTTCGCTGTGTTCAACACTTGCAAAAGAGTTTAATTACACCCATCTGGAGTTTAAATGCGCATCGATCGAGTCGTACTTTGAAAATCTTTCTAAAGAAGGGCTTAAAGGACCGGATCTTGTTATAAGTCTTCACGCCTGCGACACCGCAACAGATTATGCACTAGCCTCTGCAATTGCACAAAAAACCAAGGCTATTTTATGCGTACCCTGCTGCCAGCATGAGCTTAATACATCAATTCAGAATGATAAAACCCGTGAACAGACTGCATTTACACCCTTTTACAAATACGGTCTTATACGGGAACGGTTTGCCTCACTGACAACAGATCTGCTGCGGGCTCTCCTTCTTGAACAGAATAATTATGCAGTGCAAGTTCTGGAGTTTGTCGATTTTTCGCATACACCTAAGAACATACTTATCCGGGCTGTCTTAAAAAACACAACGGGATCTTTAGAAAAAACGGAGAAAGATTTACTAAATCTAAAAGATAATCTGCACAAAACCCTTTGCCTGGAAAAACTGCTTTACGGTGAGGACGGTAAAAATCCCTGAGAATAGTTGACCTAAGAGTGGTATAAGTGTACTTTATGAACGGAGGAATCTATGTTAGAAGCACGTGTAAAAGAAGTATTAAATCAAATACGGCCTCAGCTCCAGGCTGACGGCGGAGACTTGGAATTTGTTTCGCTTGAAGCAGACGGGAAAGTGTATGTTAAGCTTACCGGCGCCTGCGGCAGCTGTCCTATGGCAACTATGACGCTTAAACAGGGTGTCGAACGGGTGCTTAAAGACACAATTCCGGAAGTAACAGAAGTTATTCAGGCTTTTTAAGCTGTGACTCAGCACCAAAACTTGTTTATACCGGTTTCGGCACAGGAAATGAGCGGACGGGGCTGGACAGAGCTTGATTTTGTCTTTGTCTCCGGAGATGCCTACGTTGATCACAGCTCCTTTGCTGCAGCTGTTTTATGCAGAGTACTGGAAAAAGCCGGTTATAAGACCGGTATTATAGCCCAGCCGGATTGGAAAAATTGTGAATCATTCACTATTTTTGGACGTCCGAGACTGGGTTTTCTTGTAAGTGCAGGCGCCATGGATTCAATGGTAGCCAATTATACCGCAAACAATAAACCCCGATCTCAAGATGCTTACGCTCACGGCGGCGAAGCCGGACACCGGCCGGACAGAGCGCTCATTGCCTATACAGCTAAAATTCGGGAGGCTTATAAGGGCGTAACTGTCATCATAGGCGGAATTGAGGCAAGCCTGAGACGGACAGCACACTACGACTACTGGTCAAACACCGTACGCAGATCCATCCTTCTTGATTCAAAGGCGGATTTACTCATTTACGGAATGGGCGAAATTCCTCTTACAGAAACCGCATCACGTCTTGCACAAGCCTTTACAAAAGGGGAAAAGCCGGACCTTAGAGGAATTCGAGGCACCTGCTGGAGAACCGGAAAAAAAGACGAGTTACCAGAAAATGCTGTATTACTGCCCTCCTTTGAACAGGTAAGCGAAAAAACTGATAAAGGCAGACATAATTTTGCGCAGTCTTATCTTATCCAGGAACAGAACACCGATGCACACTCAGCATCTGTACTCGCGGAGCAAAGCGATTCGCGCTGGATCGTACAGGAAAAACCATGCTTTCCCTTGACTACCGAAGAATTTGACAGGGTTATGGAACTGCCCTTTAAGAGGACCTGGCATCCCGTTTACGACAAGGCTGCAGGTAACGGAAAAACAGGGGTTCCCGCCCTGCAGGAAGTACTTTTCTCGCTGACCAGCTGCAGAGGCTGTTTTGGAGCCTGTTCTTTTTGCGCCATTACCTTTCATCAGGGAAAAAGAATTCAAACAAGGAGTCATGACTCCCTGGAAAGAGAAGCCGTTATTTTAACACAGCACAAAGATTTTAAAGGCTACATACATGATGTCGGCGGTCCTACTGCAAATTTCAGACAGGATGCCTGTGAAAAGCAGAAAACACAGGGAGTCTGCACAAACAGAGAATGCCTCGGTAGTTCACCCTGCCCCATTCTTAGGGCGGATCACAGCGACTATATAAGCCTTCTTAGAAGACTGAGAGCTTTGCCGGGCATAAAAAAGGTGTTTATACGCAGCGGCATACGGTTTGATTACCTGATGCTCGACAAAAACACAGAATTTTTACAAGAATTATGCGAACACCATGTTTCAGGGCAATTAAAAGTGGCACCAGAACATGTAAACAACCGGGTACTTGAGTTAATTAGAAAAAGCACCCATGAGGTCTACGAAGAGTTTTGTAAGGAATTTAATGCAATGAATAAGACAATCGGTAAAAAACAGTATTTAATTCCCTACCTCATAGCAGGACTGCCGGGGGCAGGTCTTAATGAAGCAATTGAAACAGCCCTTTACTTAAAAAAGACAGGATTCATTCCGGAGCAAGTACAGGATTTTTACCCAACACCGGGGAATCTTGCAACTTGTATGTATTACACCGGGTTGAATCCGCAAAAAGCAGATTCAAACGGAAATTTTGAAAAAATATACATACCTTCCGGAGGAAGAGAACGCCGGCTCCAAAGAGCCCTCCTGCAGTTTAATAATCCGGAAAATAAAAAACTTGTAATTGAGGCTCTGGAAGAAGCAGGAAAACCGGATCTTATTTATACATTGCTCGGTATGTAAAAAAAATAGAGAGGGGCCTAAGCCTCTCTCTATTTTGACACACAGCTGCTCTCTCCAAAAAGCTGCCTGCCTAAGAATCCGAAATACCACACGCGGATTCCGGTCCGCTGTATCAATGGTTATTTGATACCTGTTGCCTGCAGATTAACTGCAACTCTCCTTTTTAATAAACTCTCTTTTTAACTCTCCAATATCGCTTCGCCGTTTGGCTATATGTATAAAAATGTATTTATTAAATCTTTTTCTTGAGCATATTTTACCCCGTTTTCAGATTTTGAAAAGAGGGTTTAAGCCTGTTTCTATAAAAAAGAACCAAAGTTCTTTAAAATATGACTAAGGTAATATGATTTACACTTTGGTTATTTTTGTTTGAATAAACCTGCCGACGTGTGTTATACTAAAGTTCATGGACAGGAAAGCATTAATTTTAAGAATTTACACAGTTTTTTTAGTCGTCATCTTCCTTGGAGTAATTATACCCGATTTTTTCAGCCCGAACTGCTTCTCTAATTTTGCAGAAATAATCCGCATGATTATAATCTCTGTCACAGGACTTTCAATATTTGTTGTTTTTTTTATTTTTCCAAAGAGATGGGAGCTTCTTTGTCTTATACATATAGTGTTTGCTGTCTGGCTTACTGTTCAGACAGCCTTCCCGTCCAAATATATGATTTCTGCTCTCTTATACACAGAAGCAATAGTCATTGCCTTTACTCATGGTTTTTTTACAACTAAAACCAGAAGAAAATTTATTATTCTTACATCGGGTTTATTTGTAATGCCGCTTTTTGAACCGGGGTTTACCCTAAAAGTCCTTCTTAGAGCAGAATTTCTAAACGCATACATTTTTGGTGTTGCCCTTTTTTCTTTTTTTCTTATACGCCACTATTTTATTGAACATATTGTGAAGGAAAAACACATTCTTTTTTCTAACAAGGAGGTTCTATATCTTCAAAATCTTAATCTTTGTGAAAGAGAAATGAATTTTATAAACCTTCTTATTAAGGGCGTTACCTATAAAGAGATTGCTGAAACATTTGAAATGTCTGAGTCATCGGTAAAAAAACATATGAGCATCCTTTTTTCTAAATTCGGTGTCAGCTCAAAAGAAAGTTTTCTCGCCTACATTTCACAATTTGACGTATCATTCCCTGCTAAAGAAGAAGAGTTTTAAGCGTATAATGAAGCACTTGTCAATCGGAGAATTATTGAGTATCTTAGTTTTATGATTATTTCCAATGACAAAGTTGTATCGATTGAGTATACACTTAAAGACGCTGAGGGCGAAGTTCTTGACTCCTCAGAAGGCGTGGGACCGTTAGAATATATCCACGGTCATAAAAACTTAATTCCCGGTCTTGAACGGGAACTAGCCGGTAAAAAAGCCGGAGATTCATTTTCTGTTACTTTTGAACCTAAAGACGCATATGGAGAATACAGTAAAGAATTATTGGTTTCCGTTTCCAAGGAACAGTTTCCTTCCGATGTAGAAATTGAAGTAGGAATGCAGTTCGAAGCAGGGAACCAGGCAGAAAACAGACTTGTAACCGTCGTAGAGATTTCCGATACGTCAGTTACTATTGATGCAAATCACCCGCTTGCAGGTGAAACACTGTACTTTGATGTTAATGTAACTGATGTCCGCGATGCTACTGACGACGAACTGCGCGCAGGTCTTCTTGACGGCTGCGGCTGCGGAGATCACGGTTGTGGCGACGGCTGTGATTGCGGCGATGACTGCGGCTGCTCAGGCGGATGCGGCTGCCACTAAGTAAGAGCATTACTTTTAAGACTGTTCTTTAAAAAAAAGACTTTCCGGATACCCCGGGGAGTCTTTTTTTATGTAAAATACACAGTCATAAGCCGGCTGTCTACAGCTTTAATTATGGAACTTAAACGGCCTTTTTTAATATGCTTCTGCGTAAGAAGCCCGAGATATTGAAAAACGCGATTCATAAATAAGCCCGGCTTACCCGGAAGCTTAAATGAGGTTTTTATAAAAAGGCGTGACAAAACAACCATACCCGTTAAAATAAAAGCCTTCCTCAGCCCGGAAATAAGCGCGCCGGAGGTAATATCAAATGAAAAAATTGAAAACAACACCCTGCCGTAAGGCTGCAGCAGGCTGAATAAAACAATCGAAATGAACACCAATAGCGGCGGAAGAATTTTTATGCGTCTCTTTTTTTTAGTAGTATTTTCCCCGGGTACATTATCGGCACTAAGATGATGCATATCAGTTTCTAAAGGGACAGAGCGTGTTCTGCACAAGGAAAACCATCTAGAGGATGAGGTAAATGCAAGGGCAAATAAGCCGAGCAAAACACCGGTTACAGCGCCTGTTATGAAT
The DNA here is from genome assembly GCA_022704725.1 of Spirochaetota bacterium. Classification (GTDB taxonomy): domain Bacteria; phylum Spirochaetota; class Spirochaetia; order Treponematales; family Treponemataceae; genus JAAZLA01. The sequence goes on along the minus strand of JAKJFV010000024.1, from coordinate 2,549 downwards.
AAAAGAGGTGCAAGAAAAAAAGCGCCTTTACCGAATAAAATCCAGCGGGCTAATATGAGCTGAACGCTGTTATTTGCAAGAGCTCCCAAAAGACTTAACCCTATACAGGATACAAACTTTCCAAAGAGCCTGTACATAACAAACATTGCAAGACTTGAGGCGAAGGTGCCGCCTGCTGAAAAAAGAACAATGTATGAAAAAAGTGTTCCCGATACTATGGACTGACCCAAAACCTTAACAAAAACAAGCAAAAAATATTGTTTTGCATTGAGTAAAAACAAGGCTAAAATTATGGGAAGATTAGCAAGCCCAAGCCTCATAAAGGGAAGAGGTTTAGGAACAGCATATTCTACAGCAGATAAAAAAATACAGAGTGCTACTAAAAAGGGAACAAGGTTTTCTTCATGACTGGAATAAGGCTCTTTATTCATAGTATACTTATACAATAAAAAACCACTGCACTCAATAACAGGATACATATGAACCGCTATTCAACAACCCGTAAAAAAGGCATAGGCTATATTTTTACTTTTTTTACTGTTCTTGTTTGGGGAACAACTTTTATTGCAACCAAACTGCTTCTCGTTTCTTTTTCATCCTTTGAAATTTTAGTTATACGCTTTGTTATAGGCTATGCTGCACTATCCCTTATGTCTCCGAAGTTTTTACCATTCAAAAATATAAAAGACGAGCTTATATATGCAGGTGCAGGACTTACCGGTTTAACGCTGTATCAGCTTTTAGAAAATATTGCATTAAATTATTCAACAGCATCAAACGTAAGTATTATTATTTCTTCTGCGCCGCTTTTTACAGCAATTGCTATGAGAATTTTTATGAAAGAAGAGTCGAAGCCGCTTAACCTGCGTTTTATTTTTGGTTTTTTGACTGCCATAACAGGAATTGCGGTTATCAGTTTTAACGGGTCATTTATATTAAAAATAAACCCCCTGGGAGATTTACTGGCACTTTGCGGTGCAGTGATTTGGGCCCTCTACTCCGTTCTTGTCTCAAAAATTAACCAAAAAAGTCACCCGCCGCTGGCTTCTACCAGAAGAATTTTCTTTTATTGTCTCATTTTTATTATACTTTTATCTTTTTTTATTCCTGTTGATATAAGCGCCCAAACTCAGATGAAGCGCTTTTCCAGTATTCAAAATATCGGGCTTTTGCTTTTTCTGGGTGCAGCAGCTTCTGCACTTTGTTTTGTCACGTGGAATACAGCATGCAGTTTTCTTGGAACAAATAAGACGACGCTGTATATTTATTTAATTCCTGTTGTTACTGTTATTGCTTCTATTATTGTTTTAGGCGAAAAAATTACCCTGCCGGGAAGCATCGGATGTGCGCTTACCATTGCAGGGCTTTTAATCTCGGAAGATATTTTTAAGAAAAATGTTAAGAAAGGCGCCTGATTGCGTCGCTTGCTTCCTGATAAATAGGTTTGTACTGCAGCGCTTTTTCATACGCAGCCTTTGCCTCTGCCTTTTTACCTGCAAGTTCCCGCACTGAGCCAAGCCGGTACCACCACAGAGCCATATTGGGAGTTTTGACAAGTGCTGTAGAATATGCAATATCTGCATGTTCATAACGGCCGGTTAGCCGGAAAATGTCGCCTACAAAAAAATATGCGGTCGAGGCACGATCGCCGTTGGGAAGGGCATGAAGATACTGCTCAAAATATTTTAATGATTCAGTGTAATTGTCGGCATAAAAATAGCCCTCTGCAAGGCTTTCGATTATGCGGTACTCGCGGGGACTGATTTTTAGAGCCTCATTGCTTATAGATATAACCTCTGAATATTGTCCAAGACGGATAAGCGCCCATCCGAGCACAACATAGGACTCTATATTTTTTGAATTTTCCTTGAGCTCAAGTCTGCAGACATCTGCAGATCTTTGATACTTAGCACGGGCTTCGCTCGTTTTACCTGCGGACTCAAGATCCCTTCCTTCGCGGTAGAGTTTTAAGGCATCGGGCTTTTCCTGCACAACAGGAGCAGGAGAAACAGGTCTGTATTGAGTCTGCTCCTGAACAACCGGAACAGGATCCTGCTCTACAGAAGTATCTTGAGCAAAGACGGAAGAGCAAACACATAGGGCTGCACAAAGTGCGGTAACTTTTCTTATTCTTCTTTTCATATTCATTTTTTCCATACGCTCCAAAGAATAAAAGCTTTTAGCTCTTTCGTCAATGCAAAAGTCTATTTTTTTGTACTCAAGTACTCGTTAATTGAGGCTGCAGCCTTTCTGCCTTCGCCCATAGCAAGGATTACAGTGGCCGCTCCCAATACAATGTCTCCGCCTGCCCATACAGCAGGTATGGAAGTCTGAGCATTTTCATCGGTAACAATGTTGCCTCTCTTATTTGCTTCGAGTCCGGGAGTTGTCTGGACCATAAGAGGATTAGAGCCGTTGCCAAGCGCTACAATAACCGCATCGCATTCAATGCTGTGTTCGCTGCCGTTAACGGCAACCGGACTTCTTCTGCCGGAAGCATCGGGCTCTCCAAGTTCATAAGACAATACTGTTACTGCGTTTACCTTGCC
>JAKJFV010000249.1 GCA_022704725.1 Spirochaetota bacterium | reverse complement strand
AAATTGATATTCTGCCCTGTCTTTTTTACACAGAAGAGCGGGATGAAATTCTTGATTTTTCTGAAAGCGAAATGGGCACAATTTATTCAACACTCTTTGTCCGCTCGGATAGTCCCCTTTCATCCAATGACCCCCTGTCTTATAACAACATCATTGTAGCCGCAGAACGGGACGAGAATCCGGTAAAGCTTTTAAAGTTTGCTAAGGAAAACGGGTTTACTGTAGATATACGGTATTATCCTAGCCTGCAGGCAGTTATAGATGCCGTAATCTCCGGACACCGATGATACGCATACTATCTTGCGTTTTGCTCCTAGCAGAATTTATTTTGCCTCCCCGGCAGGGAAGAAAGAAATTCTAACACAGCTCAATCGAGCTATGACGGAACTTAAAATAGTAAACCCTTTTTTTGACCGGGATTTGATGAGCCGCTTTATTCCGCAGTTTTTTCCAAAATTCAGTCTAAGCAGCGATGAAAAAACAATGATTAACATGGCACGACCTCTTACTGTAGCTATTTCAAATTCATGGTACCCCTTTGAATTTTATGATAAGCAAAATAACGAGTTCTCTGGTCTTGTTATAGAAATTTATAGAAGAATTGAAGATCTGACAGGCCTTTCCTTTACCTTTATTGAAGAGGCGAAAATGAGTGAACCAACAACAGACATAATAGCAAGTTACCCTCATAACATGGAAGCAGCACAGGCAGCAGGATACAATATAAGTGAACCGTACTTATCATTCCCTCTCATTGTTATTTCAAAAAAAAATTACGATCTAGCCTCAGGTAAAACGGCTGTAATTCAAGGAGACTTTCCTTATGAAGATTTCCCTGTTTTTAATAAGTGGAATCCGGTAAAATTTGCGACAAACAAGGAGTGTATTGAGGCAGTCTTAAAAGGGAATGCAGATCAGGCTATACTGAACTCGTATTCTGCAAGCCATGAACTTAAAAAATCGCGATACAGGAGCCTTTACTCATCCATCCTGTACGATACTTCGTTCGAAGTATGTACAGCAATTAATAAAAACCTTGATCCCCGTTTTTTTTATATAATAAATAAGGCTCTTAATCAGATTATGAGAGCAGAATCAAATGATCTGATTATAAAAAATACTATAGCAGCAAATAAAATTAGCTTGAGCTCGATAATTGACCAGATGCCGCTTGATGTTATCCTTCTTTTTGTTTTATTAAGCTCTGTATCCGTTATAATAATAATTCTTCTTTCTGCGAAGACAGTACGAAGAAATTTGGAGATTGAAAAAAACAAGCAATTACGTGATGCACTCGCTGCAGCAGAAAGAGCGAATGCGGCAAAGGGACAGTTTACCTCAAGAATATCGCACGAAATTCGCTCACCGCTTAACGCAGTTATCGGATATATGAATATTGCAAAATCCTTGAGCTGCGAAAATGTTAAAGTAAGCGATTGTCTTATAAAGGCAGAGTATGCTGCAAAACATCTCCTTTCAATTCTTAATGATGTATTAGATATGTCATCTATAGAAAGCGGTAAAATACATATTTCACATATACCATTTAATATTAGGGAAGTACTTGCATCTTTATCTATGTTGTTCTATACACAGGCCAGACAAAAGGGAGTAGACCTTACAGTTCAATTAAATGGAATTGAGTCGGAAATGCTTGTCGGCGACCAGCTGCGCCTTTCTCAAATTCTTGCAAACCTTCTTTCAAATGCCGTAAAATTCACCCCTAAGGGCGGGAATATTAACTTTATAGTCAGTGAAGATTTTTCTGCAAACGATGTTATGCATGTACGCTTTGTTGTACAAGACACAGGCATAGGAATGAAAAAAGAATTCCTTGAACGTATTTTTAAACCATTTGAACAGCAGGACAACAGCATTACCACCAGCTATGGAGGCAGCGGACTTGGGCTTTCGATAAGCAAAAATCTTGTATCTCTTATGAATGGTGCTATTCAGGTTGAAAGCCGTGAAGGAGAGGGCTCTGTATTCACCGTTACGCTTCCCTTTGGCATTGATCACTCGGCACGAGAACTCAATACCAAAGATTTTTCTGCACTCAAAGCTCTGGTAATTCACAATAATAGAGAGACAAGAGATTATATAAAACAGCTGCTTGAAAACTGCGGAATACTTTTTGTACAGGCATACAGTGTACAGGAAGCGTATCAGGCTATTCATGAATCGCACAGGAATAACACACCGTTTGATATCTGTCTTTTCGATGTAAATGATTTTAACGAAGAGGATATATCAGTTGTGAGCAGAATTAGAAGAACCGAGGGCAGCGAGCTGCTGATTATTGTCGTTTCTGCATATGAACACGCAAGGCTTGAGCAGGAAGGATTAGAAGCAGGGGTTAATAAATTTATTTCAAAGCCGCTTTTCAGGTCCACCATGTTCAATATGCTGCTGGAGATATTCGGCTCATACACCCCCAAAGATGAAGCAAAAGATTTACAATTAAAATTTACCGGTAAAAAAGTATTACTTGCAGAAGATAATGAGATGAATACAGAAATTGCGGTAGAAATTCTTAAACGATATGATATTGAAACTGTTTGCGTACAAAACGGGCAAGAAGCAGTCACAATTTTTAATACATCTGATGATAAAGAATTTGATGTTATTTTAATGGATATTCAAATGCCCATTTTGGACGGCTACGAGGCAACAAAAACAATACGAAACAGCGCGCACCCCAGAGCCAAGACCATACCAATAATAGCTATGACGGCAAATGCCTTTGCAGAAGATATTTCAATGTCGCTCGCAAGCGGTATGAATAATCACATTTCAAAACCAATTGATATTCATGAATTAATACAAACACTGTCTCTATACTTTTTAGACAGCTGAAAAAAACATGCCTTATAAACCTTCGATTTGTGTGAAGGCATATAAGGCATGCTCACAAACTGCATTATTTAAGCATTGCAACAATATCTGCTTTCGGACGTCCGCCCACAGCTTGTTTGTCTACCTTTCCGTTTTTGAAAACAATAAGAGTAGGAATACTCATAACTCCGAACTGCATAGCAAGTTCTTCCTGTTCATCCACATTTATTTTTCCTACTTTTGCACTAGTTACTTCATCTGCAATTTCATCCACAATGGGAGAAACCATGCGGCATGGACCGCACCAGGGAGCCCAGAAATCTACTAATACAGGGATATCCTGATTGATTACCTTGTCGAAACTCGATCCGTTAGTATGCAACACTGCCATTGAGTGCCTCCTTGCTTCGTTTGTATGAGTTAAATATAACCAAACA
>JAKJFV010000248.1 GCA_022704725.1 Spirochaetota bacterium | reverse complement strand
TATGGACCGGTTCCGCAGGATTTTGAAACAGTGTTATTTGAAGCACGCCGTTCAGGAATCATAATCTCTGAACCGGATAAAGAACAGATGGGAGAGATTTTCTCACTTGCATCTGATAACACACCTAACCTGTTAAATCAGCTCACTGATGATGAAAAAGCTTCCCTAGAAACAGTGTGCAATAAACTTGGACATTTAACGGCCTCTCAGCTCTCGAAGCTAACCCATGAAGAAAACGGCTGGATAAATACAGCGCATGCAGAGTGTATCAGTTATGAACATGCATTAACCTTAAAAGCGGTTAACAGGTGACAGAAGCACTGTCAATGATGAAGAAGTTCGAGATAGAGAAGCTGGAGAGGGCGTGGAGGGAAGTAATAAATCTTTTCCCTTGCCTATAAGGCTACAGTGCTTGCGTTTGACGAAACAGTCCTACTCCTCCCCCTACACTTGACTCTACCCCATAACGGGTTATAATTAGCCGTTGCGTCTGTAAACACTTGCGATGTATCATGAGGTCAAGAGAAACCAGGAGAGAATCTATACATGATGAAGACGGCTGAAGTCTTTTTTAGATAAAAGGGATGAGACTACAGTTCTTTCGTTTGACTATTACTAATAAAATCGAAAAAAATGTTTGACGGCAAAGAAGATAATGGTATACTTGAGAGATAGAGTTTATTGGAAGTCTTAGAAGATAGCGGAAAGGACACAAAAGAAGCAATAGAATGAACACCCAAATAACAAAATTTTCTTTTGATAAAAACACATTGAATATACTTTCTTCCCGAGCAGATTATACTAACTGGCCTATCGTTTATATTCTTGAAAACCAGAAAGAAGCATATGTAGGGGAAACGACAAGTGCGGCTAGAAGAACTCATGATCACCTCGATAATCGAAAGCGTGATAGATTTTCACATCTATATATTATTGAAGATTCAACATTTAATAAATCCGCAACACTTGACATTGAATCCAAATTAATTGAATACATGCATGCAGATCAAAAATACATCTTACAAAATGGTAATGGCGGTCTCCGAAATCATAATTACTATAACAAAAAGTACTACAAACAATTGTTTGAGAAAATCTGGGAAAGATTGATTGTGGAGCAGGTTGCTCAGAATAGTATTAAAGATATTGAAAACAGTGACTTATTTAAATACTCTCCTTTTAAATCATTGACTACAGACCAATCAGACATCGTAGAATCTCTTGAAACGATAATAACTTCAAACAACAAGTCTGTTAATATTATTAAAGGTGAACCAGGATCCGGGAAAACTATACTTGCTATTTATTTAGTGAAATATTTATTATCTCAAGAAAAAACACACCATCTGAAAATCGGCCTTGTATTACCGCAGACTTCATTGAGGGAAACAGTAAGAAAAACTTTCCGCCATGTAAAAGGCCTAAAAACAAATATGGTTTTAGGTCCTAATGATGTAGTAAATGAACCTGATACATTTGATGTCTTAATTGTCGACGAAGCGCACCGTTTAACACAAAGAAGAAATCTGGCTAACTATTCTACCTATGATAGTGCTTGTGAAAAGTTAGATTTAAATCCAATAGACAGCAGCCAGCTTGATTGGATGCTGCAAAAATCCAAGCATTCAGTTTTTCTTTATGATGAAAAACAAACAGTTAAGCCTTCTGACGTAGACAAAAAAGTTTTCGATAAAATTAAAAAAGCAGCAAACGAATATGTATTATCATCTCAATTAAGAGTATTAGCAGGAAATGAATTTGTTGATTATATTGATTCTATTTTCCGCAAAACTGATACCGAATTCAAAGAATTTAAAGGTTATGATTTTTTCTTATACGATGATATTCAAGAGATGATAGATCAAATTCAAATCAAGGACAGCATCCATGGATTATGCAGAGTTGTAGCAGGTTATTCATGGGATTGGGTAAGTAAAGATGATCCTCAGAAATATGATATTTGCATAGACGGACAGAAACTTCGATGGAACAGCACTGTTAAAGATTGGATTAACAGCCCTAATTCTATCAATGAAGTAGGATGTATTCATACAGTACAAGGCTATGATTTAAATTATATTGGCGTAATCATCGGGAACGAAATATCTTTTAAAGATAATAAGTTTTATTTTCATCCTGAAAATTATAAAGATCGTTATGGAAAACACAGCTCTCTAAATAAAGAAGAAATAATAACTTATATTATTAACATTTATAAAACACTAATCACACGCGGAATACGAGGTGCTTATGTATTTGTATGCAATGATGGACTAAGAGAACATCTAAGAAAATACATTCCAAGTACTAAACAAGATAATGTATTAATGGCTGCAGAACCGGAAGTTGGGTATGGGAAATAAAGAAAGCAGTCTTATCCTTCAAACGCATCTGCCATAAGTTCTATTTCAAAAGGTTTTATGCCTAAAGTACGTGCTTTTTTATCCCATTGCAATACAGTTTTTTAATGCTTTGTATGATTTCTTTTCCCCGAAGCTCTTCAACTCGTAATAAGCCGACTAAGACAGGACCTTGCAGGTTTTTCCAATCGGCTTAGTCCTCAATTAGTTCACTATTCTTTTTCAGCTCCATTATTTTCTCTTTTTTGAGCTCTTCTTCTGGAGGGAAGCTTTAAGTCTTGTAATATTCTTCCAAAGACATCCTCTTTTGTAACAGCATCCAAATCCATTTCAAGACCTAATATAAAAAGCACTTGAATAAAGACAGCAAGCGATACAGTACCGGAGCGGCAGAATTCAATTATTGCACTACAAATTCGGAAATTCCGAATTTCCTACTTCCGCTTCCTTTCCCCTCATAGCCGAATTCTCCGGGGACTTGGCTTCCGAGTCGCGGCCTCGTGCCTAAAATTATGCGCCAAGGAAGGCGCCCGGACTGGTTTCTACAACTGCGAGTTTGTTTCACAAACTCGACAAGAACAAGAAACAGGACGTTTCTTGTTCTTAGCCCGCCTACGGTCACTGCCGTGCACGTCCTGTGCGCTCTTCCTCGCAACGAAATTTATTTCGTACCGCTCCGCGTTCCCTCCGTTTCAAGAAAGGTCCCGAAGGGAACTTAACCCTCATCCCAAAAAAAAAGACTGCCGAAGTACTTCAAAAAGCCTAATCTCAGGGGACTTGGCTTACGTGCTTCGGCATCCTGCCTCAGCACTTCAGCCCGCCTTCGTTCGCTGTCGGTGCCATCCTTGGCACCTAATCCTCGCATTCGCTCGGCGCTCACTACGGTTCAAGTCCCCTCATCCCAAAAAAAAAGACTGCCGAA
>JAKJFV010000247.1 GCA_022704725.1 Spirochaetota bacterium | reverse complement strand
ACAGGAAAGGTCTTTTACAGGATAAAAATTGTGTATCTGTTTTGCATCATTACCCCACGCACCTGCTTTAATCATCACATAAGAGGGTTTCTGGGATTTTTTTACAGCTGAAAAAGCATTTCCAAACTGAACAGTTCTGGGAGATACAGCCGGATTAATTACAAAATATTCTATAAAAAAGGACTTAGGCTCTCCAGTGATCTTATTGTATCCGGTAAATGAATGCCACCACCAGTCATATGAATTTTTTCTTCCCAAGCCTCGAAGCATGTAGAGATTTTTTCTTCGGTTTTCCCGTGAAATTGCCATTATAACCTCAGTTAAAAATAGATGTTGCTATTTCATTTTCGGCATACAGAATTAATAAATGAGAAAAATTCATACACTGATATGCAAAAAAAAACCTGTACCGCAATCAGTACAGGTTTCCCGGAAAACAAAGTTTGTGTATTACATTTTTTTGTTCACATAACGCCTTTCAATGTCTTGGAAATATCATCTTTTTCTTTAGGAAAGTTTTCGTCTAGATACTCAAAACATTCCATTGCATTTCTCTGTACATGTTCATACCAGATGTAATACAGTTCATTATCCAAAGACCCCGGATATGGAGCACCTTGAATATCAGAAACGAGACACCGTAATTTGTCTGCACACTCTTTAAATTTCTTGTCCATAACTAACCCTTATTTCTTAACTGCTGTTATACCGCTTATGTAAGAATCAGTATAACTTATCCTGCTACCTAATTATAACGGCAAAACAATGATTTTTCCAGCGCTTTCAAGCGTTTTATTGAAAATAATCACCATTTTTCTTTTTGACAAGAGATTTAGGAGATTTTGAAGACTTTTCTGAATATCTGCAGGTTCAGCACTAAGAAGAGTTGTAAGTTTTTCAGCCCGTTTTTCATCGCTTATTCCATATAGGGCTCTCATAAATCCGGCCCCTCCTTTTCCCGATGGTGTTCGGGGCTGTATTTCCTTGCTGTATGAACCGGTAATTATTCTTTCCATTGTTACTTCGTCAATAATAATACCGGAAGCTTTTGTAAGTTCTTCAATCCATACTTCGAGACTTTTCTCCGGTTTAGGATCACGGTATGTTGCAAACGAAAAAGTTCTTTCCATCATATCCGGGAAAGCATAGGCCCCGTAGGCACCCCCCATGGTTCTAATTTTTTCCCATAGGGTGCCGTTTGTAAGCCAATGAGCTGCTAACGATAAATACACGCTTTGTGCAATATCATAAGGAGGTGTAAAAACAGAGCAGGATGCAAAGCCCACTTGAGTTGAAAGTACAATCAATTCCTTGTCGCTCAGCTTATTTGAAATGTCGTGATCTATGCTTGTTAACGCATAAAAATCATCATCCCTGCAGGGGAACGGCTTTTGAGGCGCACCTAAATCGGGAAGATAGGTATGTAATGCCTTGGCAAAGCTTTCTTGTACAGGTGTAACCATTACATCTTCACAGATGATGTTGATTACAGCTCCGCCTGCAAGCATGTGCTTTTTCATATTTTCAAGTTTAGCGCGCACAGAGGTAATATCAGCATTGCACAGATCATGAACATAATAGAGCTGGCTCAGTCCGTTCCAAATTTCATCAATAGCCTTCGAGCGGCTTGCCGTACAGGTTGTCCGGGACAACGCATAAGAATTTCCTGCAGGAATGACCGATGAATCTATATCATTTCTGTACTCTTTAAGAAGATCCGAAAGACGCTTTGTGTCGGAAAAATCTGCTCCTGTTATGCTTGATAAAAACATATCAAGTGCTTTATCAGTTTTTTCGCTCAGCATTTTTATTCTAAAAAATATCCAGGATCTACCGCAGACCGGGTCATAGGAGTATAGTGCGTCTGTTCTCTTGTCATCAGTTAATAAAACGGTACCGTCTTTTCCTATAACACCGCATTTCTGTGCAAGTTCATACGTTTCTGACGAGGTAAAAAGGGCAGAATCGAGGCTGCCCGAGATTCTTGCTGTGTATGAAGCAGCTTCGGCCCAGTCCATTCCATTAAAGCCCGTATTAACCATGACAGTAGAAAAAAACGGCAGGAGGGGAAAATCGGAAGGGTTGAAGGTGTCGCAGGGAAAGCCTATTTCGGCATACACAATGCCGTTTACACTTTGACGGTGTAAAAAAGAGGGAATTCCCCGAAGATTAAATTTTTCTGTGTTGATTGTATCAATACTGCTGTCAAGATCACCCGGATGAATATGGGGCAGACGGGCGCATAACTCCTCAGAGTCTATGGAGCTTTGGTACGCATGCAGAGAATCCATTTGTTCTTTTATGTTTTTTTCCAGCTCATCACGGCTTTTTCCTGCAGTAAGTTTTGCAATCTGCTTATCAAAAGTTTCCTTCATGAGCTGTTCATAATTATCTTCGGGAGTTACGGTAAGGCAGACCATGTGTTTATTTTCAATGAAATACAGGCGCAGAAGATTTTTTAAATACATGGGATCCGATGCAATTCTTTCTTTAATTTTCTGAAAGGCTTTTCTATTAAAAATCGTTTTTGCAGGATGCGCACCGTTGAGCCAGCCCCTAAGGCAGCGGCGCATCAGTGTTAATGAATACGGACCGTGCGATCGTTTTATTTCACGGTCTGCAAAGTCGACGGCCATGATGGCAGCTTCTATGTCTTGCTCAGAAACACCCTGCTGTATAAGTTTTTGAATTGTCCCGATTATTACTTTTTCAAGTTCGCCTTCTTTTCCTTCCTGCATTTCGCGAAGACCAACACTGAATAATAGATAGCGTAGTTCGCTTTCCACTCCGGTGTTCGGGGCTATGTCTTCCCCTAATCCGCAGTCTATGAGCGCTTTTGAAAGAGGAGAACCGTCATGTCCCAAAAGAATTTGACTTATTAGTACCGATTCCATAAATTGTTCAGGGTCTTCGGTTTCTCCAATAAGCCAGGAAAAAAGCACTGTCGGACCTGAGTTTTCATCGCTGTTTTCGGTACTCAGCGAGGGGCCGCCCACACGGCATTCGACAGGGGAAGAGAAAGGTTTTACCTCTGTTGCAGAAAAAGACTCCATATCGCGCTGACCGGCCAGGAGTCTGGCAAAGGGTTCACTTTTAAACGAAGGATCATGTAAAAATCTCTCATTTAAAAAATCAAGCTGTTTTTCTGTAGAAATATTGCCGTACAGAAATAATCTGCAGTTTGACGGATCATAGTATTTTTTATGAAAATTCTTGAATTTTTCGTAACTCAGATTCGGTATTTCTGCAGGGTCGCCTCCTGCATCATGGGCATAGGCTGTAC
>JAKJFV010000246.1 GCA_022704725.1 Spirochaetota bacterium | reverse complement strand
CTCTGTCCCGGAGGCGGAATTAAAGCCTGTGCAAAGGCTGCATAGTCATCGATGGTTCCAGTGCCCATTCCTGCAGGATAGAGCGGAATATAAAACATATCTGCAGCCATTACATCACCCTGTGCTGTATAACCGCGTATACGTTTTCTCTGATTCTTAACCTGAGGATTATCAGATAATGACGGATGGACAGATGTACTTGTCATGCCGAGGGGTTTAAAAATATTATCATTAACGTATTCGTAAAACGGCTTTCCGCTGATGCACTCGACAATATAGCCTGCAAGCGCAACACCCCAATTAGAGTATCCTACAATAGTACCCGGCTCATAAATTTGAAGGGGTTCCGTTTTTTTAAGCATCTGCTCAAGAGGAAGAATATCGGACTCAGATTCGACAAAAAGGCCTGTTAAGACATCCTGCCAGCCTGCGTTATGATGCATTAGATTATACATAGTTATAGGCGAGTCGTATTGCAGCTTCGTTAAAAAATCATTTCCTATGTATGTCCTGATATCGGCATCGAGATCGATCAAGCCCCGCTCATAGAGCTGCATTACGCTTGTCCACACAAGAAGCTTTGTCGAGGATCCCCACTCAAAGACTGTGTCTGCTGAATTCTTTATACCGTTCTCTTTGTCGGCATAACGCAATTCTTGAATAAAGCTGTTCATCGCCTGAAAAAAGCTTAATGGATACAGCCGCCGTAGTCTTTTCATTATCAGCTATATAAGAATCGAGCACCGATCCGATTTCATCATACGAAACTCCGGAGGGAAGTACACGTGAAGTTTGAGAGCATACAAGAGCTGCTGCAAAACAAAGAAACACCAGCATCAGGATCTGTTTTTTTGCAGTCTTAAAATCCTTATACATAAAATTTCTTTTCTCCTTTTCCTTTTCATATACCTATAACACTTTTCATTAACTTTTTTGCTCTTCTTCACTTGTCAAATCAAATATCCTGTGATATATTCAATACAAACGTTTGCGCAAACGTTTGTATTTGGGAGATACCATGCTTAAAAGTTCTTTTACTAAACCGCTAATAAAAATTGGCACACCGGTTTTTGCAAGCCTTGTAATAGGTCAGGTGCAGCGATTAACCGATCAGGCATTTTTGGGAGCCGTTTCGGCTGAATATTTATCTGCAGTGAGCAACGCATCATTCAGCATCTGGACCTCAATTTCGTTTTTGTATGCCCTGGGAACAGGGACCGCAATCCTGTTGAGCCAGAAAATCGGCGAGAAAAATTACAGTCAGGGAGAATCCATTTTAGGATCTTCCCTGCTTTATACAAGCCTGATATCGGCTCTTGTGTTCCTCGGATGGTTTTTGGGTGATTATTTGATCTACACACTCATGGGGCTTGATGGAAATGTACTGCTGCTTACCTTAAAGTACTCAAGAATATACATGTACAGCATTCTTCTTACCGGCTTTTTTACCACCTCGCAGGCCATCTTTAACGGCAACGGCCAAAACAAGGCGATGTTTGTATCGGCCATAATCAGATCGGGTGTAAATATTTTCTTAGACTGGGTACTGATATTCGGAAAGCTCGGGTTTCCCAGGATGGGAATTGAGGGTGCAGCCTTAGCAACTCTTATAGCTGATATTGCAGGGCTCTGCTACTTTCTCCCGGCAGCATTTTCTAAAACACTTTTGTGCCGCCTTTCTTCGGCATCGATCAAACATGCACAGTTTGCAAAGTTTAAATCTGTTGTCGCCATCGGGATTCCTGCGGGACTTGAAGATCTTTTATGGAACGTTGGGAACCTCCTCCTCATAAGGCTTTGCAACAGCATCTCGCCTCTTGCAGCCGGTATTTACTCGCTCGTATTCTCGGTGAGCATGATTCCCGCACTTGCATTTATGGCCCTTGGAAGCGCATCTACAACACTCTCCGGTATAAAAACAGGCGAAAAAAATACAGGGCATATACGGACAATTATAAGAACCTCACTACTCATGAGCTCAATTGTTGCAGCCGTTTTTATGGTGCTGTTCTGCACAGTGCCGGACTTTTTCAGCAGGATTTTTACCTCGGATTTAAGTGTAATTGATCAGTCCCGCAACATTTTCATTATCAGCGCCTTTATACTTCTTCCGAAGTCCGGCAACATGATCTTCGGCGGAGGCATCCGGGGTATGGGAAAAACACGATGGATGCTGTATACTCAAATATGCGGTACAGTATTTGTAGTTATTGCCGGATACCTCATGGTCGTTGTATTTAAAACCGGACTTGCAGGAGTTTTTACCGCAATGCTCCTCGATGAACTAATTCGTGTTATAATAAACAGGGTTTACTTTAGGAAAAAAACTGAGCCTGAAGAAGTTGAGGCAGCCTGATAATAGGAGAAATAGTACGTAATGATAACAACAAAGGATGTTGCAAGGGAAGCAGGAGTTTCGTATACAACCGTATCGCACGTAATAAATAAGACAAGAAGTGTTTCTGCAGAAACTAAAAAACGTGTGGAGGATGCAATTGAAAAGCTCGGCTACTGCCCCAATGTCCTTGCCCGGAGCCTTAGAATGGGTCAAACCAAGACCGTCGGCGTTGTCACTATTTCCAGCTCGGATCCATATTTTGCCGTAATACTTCACGCCATGCAGGAGTTTGCATGGAATGAGGGTTACGGCGTTTTTGTTTCTTCTTCTGATCTATGCTGCCCCTGTTCACCCGATGAAGAAGAACATAAGATGGATAACAGCCTTGGAGACAGGGAACAAGATGCTGTTAAAAATATGACAGGGCGTGAAACTCAGGGCTTAATTTTAAACTCTCTTCAAACAGAAACTGAACTCATGAAAACACTGGATCAAATAACAAAGCCCTGTATTGTTTTTCAGCGTCACATAGAAGGAACGAAATTTGACACCTTTATGTGCGATGATTATCAGGGAACAAGCGATGCCGTAGAATACTTACTGTCGCTGGGGCATAAAAAAATTGCATTTGTAAAGGGCTTTACCTATGACACACATTCGGCCCGCTTTAGAGAAACTGCATGGCGAGAAGTTTTACAAAAAAACGGTATTCAGGCTGATGAAAACTATCTTATTGATGCCCGCTATGATGAGCAAATAAGTTATGACGAAACAAAAAAAATTCTTTCTCTAAAAAACAGACCCACCGCAATTCTCTATTCATCAGATACTATGGCAATAGCCGGCATGAGGGCGGCAAAAGATATGGGTATTTCGATTCCCGATGAGCTTTCTGTAATCGGCTACGACAATCTCGAAGTAGACCAATACACCATACCGCGCCTTAC
>JAKJFV010000245.1 GCA_022704725.1 Spirochaetota bacterium | reverse complement strand
CTTTTACCTCTCATACACCGGTTATTTTACTTTCTCTGTTTACGCTCATTTTACTGCTGTTTGCACCTATAAACACGCTTATTTTTATTCCGGTTCTCCTATGCAGTTCAGCAGCAGGCTTTATTTTAATGCATAATTTTTTACTTTTTGTTGATAATAAGAAAAGGTTCGTTCCTGTGTTAATTTTTTCTTCGCTTTATCAAAAAAAAGAAGGGAAACTGCTGCCGCTGATTTTTGTACCGGCCTCTCTTTGTATTGTTCTTTGTATAGTTTTTATGCTTTTTTATACCGGTTTTTCTTCGGAAAGGGGGAGGGCAGTTCTTCCTTCACCGGCAAAAGTATCGAAGGATCCCTCATTTTCATATGAATCATATGAAAAATGTTTGGAAAAGTCACAGGAGATTCCAACGCTTTCTCATTATGTGAGCGACTCCTGGAATTCTGCGGTATTCCCTTATATAAGAGTTAACAGTCATGTATTTGACCTGCATATACCTTTTAAAACCACTGCAGGTATTACAAGATTCAGCAAGAATGGAAGCAGTATAAATTCGTATTATGAAACCCTTTTTACATTTGACAATACTTTTATAGACAGTATACTAAAGGGTATTGATAATAGTAATACGGCTGGTATAGAGCAGGTTCTTCTTGGTCAAAATACCTTCACTCCGGTTGAATATAAACCGGTTGCCGGCAGTACAGGATCAATAAAGAGCCTTATAATATTATCAATCTCTTGTATGTTTTTCTTTATGCTTATGTTTATAAGCCATAGAAGAACATATTCAATAAAGGATCATGCATGATAAAAGTTAATGAACTATTAAAAACAGATCAGGAACATATAGAATCCATTACCAGCGCTTTTATTCCTCCTATAGCAGTTGTCTCTTTGTCACAGGATGCAGCTGCGGTCCTCACTCCATCGGTTTCCATAGGAGACACAGTTCTCGAAGGACAGATTATCGGGAAAGATTCACAGAGAAACGCCTGTATTCATTCACCGATTCCAGGCACGGTAACAGACATATTTACAGCATCGATGCCTAATGGTAAAAGAGTTCCTTCAATTTCTATAAAACTCAACGGTGCATTCAGTTATCTTGGTAAAAAAACAGAGAAAGCATCCTGGGTTTATAGTCCCTCTACGCAGAGGCTTAAGCATCTGTGCGAGATGGGGGTTATTAATACCTTTGATGTTCCTGAAACTCTTTCTAAACAGATGGAATCGGTCTTAAAAAAGCAGGATGGTTTTCTTGCGGTAAGACTTTTTGACAAAGATCCTTCGGTTCAATCAGAAACCTGTACTGCAGAGCAGTATGTTCATGAAATACTCGAGGGTGCCGCCCTCATTGCAGATACAATTAATGTTTCTTCTGTTTTCTTTTTATATGGTTCAAATAACTGGTATGTTCCCCAGGATACCGATGTTAAAATGCATTTTAAATCAACTCCGGTGTATTTTATACCGGTAGAGACATCCCTTTACCCGCAGGGAGGTGTTGCTGAAATTTCAGAACTAATAAACAAGTATCTTCAAAAAAATTATAAAAAGAAAACGGGCTCCATTGTTCTTGCCGTCGACGGTTCAACAGCTCTTGCCTCGTATAATGCGGTAGTTAAAAATATTCCCTATATAGAAAAAATTGTTCATGTTACCGGCGACTGTATTAAAAAGCAGGGAATGTACAAGGTCAGAATAGGCACTCCTATACGTAATTTACTGCAGGAATCACAGGGATTTGTCAGCGAACCGGCAAAAATTGTTATTAATGGACTCATAAAGGGTATCGCTGTAAGCGACTTAAATACACCTATTACAAAGTATGTTAATTCAATAACTGTGTTATCTTCTAAAGATTTTGCCGATCAGCGTCAGACGCCGTGTATTCGATGCGGCCGCTGTCATGAAGTATGCCCTGCTTCAATACAGCCGGAAAAAATTTATTTTCACTATTTTTCAGATGTATCAATTCCGGATTATGTTCTTAATACCGCTAAACTATGTACGGAGTGCGCATTATGTAATGCAGTATGTCCTTCAAGACTGCCTTTATATCAAACAATAAAACTTGTCCAGGGTAAAAAATGATCAAAAAATATAATTATGTTTCAGTTTCACCTTTTTCGTATTTAACTCCCTCTGTAACAAATATGTCGGTTACTATTCTTGCAGTATTATCGCCTCAGGTTTTAATGCTTTTTTTGACAAAGAGTTTTTCTTCCCTCATAGTTATAGTACTGTGTATTGTTTCTTCAGTTTGTGCTGAGTTATTATGTAATATTTTACGGAGAAAATTTACTCTGTTTGACTTTACCGCTGTAGTACAGGGCTTGTGTATAGGTTTTTTTACTCCTTCAACGTATCCTCTCTTACCCTTATGTATTCTTGTTTTTTTATCGCTCATAATAATTAAATATGTCTTCGGAGGAAGTTCTCATTCATGGGCAAACCCCATTGCCTATTCTGTTATAATACTTTACTTCCTCGGAACCTCTTTTTTCCCTTCAATGCCTTTCGACAAAGATATGATCGAAACAGGTTCAAGTATTCAAGTTCTGCTGCAAAATAATCAGCTGCCGCTGTTTACCTTTGATCAAAAATTATCAGCCTGGTTAAATACTTATATATTTTCTCATATTGGTGCAGAAATTCCTCAAGGGTATTTATCGCTCATGTGGGACACCCGATCAGTAATTCCTGCTTTCAGATTTGGTTTTCTAACACTTTTTGGTTCACTTTTTTTATTTTCATTCAGAATGCTGCGGCATTCGATTCCATTTTCGTTTGTAATTACATACGGACTGCTTATAAGACTTTTTTTACTAACACCAATAAACGGCAGCATAGGACAAGGCGATATTCTTCTTGCACTTTTTTCCGGGGGCTCACTATTTATTGCTTTTTTCCTTCTTGACTGGTATGGAACAACACCGCTGAGTAAAATCGGCAAAATCTTTTACGGAATAGTGTCCGGTATTGTTGCTTTTTTAATTTTAGGCTGCGGAAGCACTTCTATAGGAGCCATGTTTACAGTTCTTTCTGTGAATATTATTTCTCCCTGTATTCAAATTATTGAAGAAAAAATATATGAATACTTTATAGTGAAAAATACAGAGAATAAACCAGGAGCTCAAGATGCAGCTGCTCGATAAAAATCAAATTAAAAAATATAGTATTGTTTTAGCCTTCTTAATTATTCTTTTAACTCTTATAGCTGTTCTTTCAATGCTCGGACGTAATGCTAAAAATGCAGCACTACAGAATAGTGCGGCTTCTGTTC
>JAKJFV010000244.1 GCA_022704725.1 Spirochaetota bacterium | reverse complement strand
ATGCCCATAATTGAAAGCTTTTGGCCCGAAGCAGTTTTGCGCTGTGTTCAGTAGTTTTCAGATCAAAAATGTAGTTTTGAATTCCTGAAATATCTCCATTTATAAATAAAAACTTTTTTTCATTTTGATTATTAAGAGCATCCTCTGTTTCCAGTCTGGTGTCCTTATGAAAACGGTACAATGCGGCAGCAAAAGCGGCTGTAGTTTTTGAATGCTGATACAAGCTGATATCAGCATCGCTATTGGTTGCCGAAGGAATACACCACCAATACCGTTCTAAGAGGGAATTTAAGGATAAAAGGAATTCATTATAACCAAGCCCTTTTAATGTAGTAAAATCTTTTTCAAATTCCTGCCATAATTCTGCATAATCAGAAATTGATATTTTATTGTTTGTTGAAGAAAGAATGGCATCTGAGTCTAAAGGCTGTAATTTACAAAAAGCTTTAAGAGGTTCTTTTCTACTATCAAGCTGTAATGTAGATAATAAATGATACATGGGTTTTTCATAAAATTTAAGCGGATTCTCATATTCTTCATTTTGCTCTTCTTTAATAAGATTACACCGGTCCGATCCGCTGCTTAATCTGTCTGCATGTGCAACAAGCCATTCTTCATAGGAAGATGGATTGTGATGATTTGCTGCTATTCGTATTATATTTGGGATGTTCAAATTATCAGGTAAAATATCTCTATGTTTCTCAATAAACTTCTCGGTGTAAATTACATGCTGGTGACTATACCAGCCTCCTTTTTGTAGTTTTCCTAATTGGCCTTCTCTTTCTTTGTCAAATAATTCTTTCACATCTGCTCTTTGAGCAAATTTACCAACATCGTGAAGCCATGCGGCAATAATAACTTCTTTAATTTTTACATCCACTTCATTCCTCCTCTATCAGTTTTCAAACTGCTGCCAGACATTAAGCTGTCCAAGACCGAAATTTGTATTCTTTCCTGCATTCACAACCTTGCTCAAATCAAGTAATGCTTTATCGAGAGGTGTAAAAGTGCCCTGTAGTTTAAAAGTTCCAAGTGCTCCGCCTAAAGCCATAGCATCTTTTTGTCTTGTAGAATAATGTGAATAGTCCTGCCATATAAGATTTCTATCTGTGAGGAGTAATTCATTATTCTCCCTGCTATACACCATATCCTCTTCACCACTTCCGTATAAAAGGCAGAGTGTTTTCATTCGCCTAAAAAGACAAAGCATAAATGCTTCCGCATTGAACTCTGTAGTATATTTACCTGCAGTTTTAAATCGAAGAGGAGAAAGTAATTCTACAAGGACATCTCCCTTTTTTGATTCTGTATTATCAGGGTTATATTTCCAAATATTTGGAGTATGAGAGACTTGTATTGTTTCAGGGTTTTCCAAAATACTATTACTGCTCACGGTGACATCTTCTACAATATATTGAATCCTGCTTTTAAATAATCCGTCTTTCCCTGCTCTGACAAAAGCTGCATAAATGTAGGGAAGGTATTCAATTGCTTTTCCAAATAACGTTAACGAAAAATCATAAGAGGTAATAATGTTTCTTTTGTCGATAATTTTTGAATTTTGTGTAAAAGAAAAAGGATGTGATGCGGTATTTCTACCGGGTTGAATAGTATTATCTTGTGAGAGAATTGTTTCAAAAATAAAGGCGTATGCACAGGTTTTATTATACATACACGATGAGCAGTTTTCACTATGTGCAATGCAGCACATACTGCGTAAGTTTTTTCCCAGTACACTGCGCAGAACAAATAATGGATGTGTATCTGCGTATACAGGGTGTTTAAATTTGAGAAAAAAATGTACGGGTAAATATGACAATTGCATTAATGTAATCCCTCTTCCAATTAATCATTGTATACCCGTAGTGTTCTAAAAGCAAGGAATAAATTTTAGAAAATGGAGATTTAATGATTAGCAGATTTCTCTTCTCCATAGCGTCTTTGCGCCTTCACGCCTCTGCGTGCCCTTTCTCCCTCTTTCTGTGTGCTCCGTGTCCGCGAAGCGGTCCGTTAATTCTGTGGTTTCTTTTTCCTTAGCGGCTTCGCGCCTTCGCGTGAGGTTCTCTTCCTCTTCTCCCTTTCTGTGTGATTTCCACCGCCCGTTATTGACAGATGCCCATTCTCCCCCTAAACTTCAAGTAACATCAGCTGTAATGAATGCTGATAATTCCAAAAAGTTCTATCTATAAAAAGGTAACTATGAAACTTAAAAGCTGGATTCAAGCGTCGAGACTGTCGAGTCAGTCGTACATTTTTCTGCCGATTCTGCTCGGTCAGGCTTATTGGGTGTTTATGGGCAACCGCATTGATTGGTTTGCCTTCGTTCTTATTCAGCTGTTCGGTCTGTTTAATCAGCTCTATATTGTGTATTCAAACGATTATACAGATTATGATGACGACAAAAAAAAACTCCATGCCTACCATGTTTTCAGGCGGTTCGCGTGTCTTAGTTGATAATCTCCTGCATCCAAAGGATCTAAAAACAGCAGGCCTCATTATGGCTTTCTTGTGTCTTGCCTGCGGTCTCGTATTTACGCTTTTGTACAAGTATTTTTACATGATCCCTCTCGTTATTTTTGCGCTCCTGCTTTTGTGGCTTTACAGCTTTAAGCCGGTTCGCCTGTCCTACCGCGGTGGCGGAGAAATTCTTCAGACCCTCGGTACAGCTCTTGTTCTGCCTCTGCTGGGCTTCTATGCTCAATCAGGCATTCTCGCTTCCTTTCCGTGGGAAATACTTTTAGCGGTTGTCCCGACGTCTTTTGCCTGTGCTGTAGCGACCGCTGTGCCGGATGCACCTGCTGATGCTGAGTATAACAAAAATACAGTACCTGTTGCGATCGGTCTTAATCGTGCGAAGGCATTAATCATTGTTCTAAATGTAATCAGTATAATTCTTTATTATCTGCTAACTGAACCTTTCAAAAACAGTCTATTATCGGTCTTATTTTTTGCGCTGCCTCCCTTGTCGGTTATTCTTTCTCTCGTTTTCATAAAGGCAAAGCCCGGAACTCCTTCGGTTACCGTGTTCGGTCTTTCTGCTATTTTAACGACTATTTCCGTCATCGGCGGAATGGCATTCAATTTTTTAGGTTTTTAGCATGACATATAATTTCCTGGTTCTTTCTGTTTTGTGCTGCATTCCCGGCTTAGTATTCTTTGTACTCAGAAAGGATCTTCGGCCTGTTATAGTTTTTATGGCGCTTGTCTCGATTCCGTTCGGCTTTACAGAAAGCCTCTTTTACCCCGAGTATTGGGAGCCTGTTTTTTTGTGGGATCTTGCGGATAAAATAGGC
>JAKJFV010000243.1:3042-3315 GCA_022704725.1 Spirochaetota bacterium | reverse complement strand
CGTAAAGGGAGGATTCTATTTTCTTTTTAAACGTTCCATCAGCCTTGCATAAACCGGGTTCAGAACAAACAAAGGTGAACAAAGAAGCTATGAGCTGAGAGGTTAGTTCCTGTTTCCCGTGAACTTCTTTTGCAGGCGTATCAAGTTCGCCTTCCGGCAGCAGCAGGCGCTGGTGTATAAAAGGCTCGAGTGTTTCATCTAAAAGCGGATTAACGGCAAACACATTTTTTCCGCTTACCGGGTCATTATAGCGGTAAAGCAGAAGCCGTTCTT
>JAKJFV010000243.1:0-3032 GCA_022704725.1 Spirochaetota bacterium | reverse complement strand
GGGTATTGATTTTACCGCACTTAGAACCAGACAGTCATACTCGCTTAAAAGCTGTACGATGATTTTTTTATTTTCATCACGGCGTATAAAGGCGCTTAATTCCTCTATAAGTTTCTGCTTGTTATAAGGAGTTTTTACTTCGCCCAAATACATTCGCATAAGTTCAAAAAAGTGATGATCCTGGAGTGTGGAAAGACTTTCCCTCCATTGCATTACTTTAGCCGCGTGAGGGTTAAGGTTTTTTTCTGTCATAATGTGCCTCCCCAAAGCGGTAATAATTCTTCTATTTCGCTTACATCGCGGATGAGCCGGTAGGCGTATCCCTGTTCTGCTAAAAATTTCTGCCTGTTTGCCCCGAATTCTTCTTCCACGGTGTCGCGGGTTATAAGCGTAAAGAAGCGCGATACCCGCTCTTTTGGTCTAAGAATTCGTCCTAACCGCTGTGCTTCTTCCTGCCTGCTTCCAAAGGTGCCGGATATTTGAATAGCCATTGAAGCATCCGGAAGGTCAATAGCAAAGTTTGCTACTTTTGAAACAACAAGTGTGTTTATTCTGCCCGATCTGAAATCTGCATACAGCACATCTCGGTCCGGGTTGGAAGTTTTACCGGTAATTATTGGAGCATTAAGAAGTTTTGCTACTTCATGCAGCTGATTTAAATATTGCCCTATGACAAGAATTTTTTCTTCCGGAAAATGGTTTACCAGTTTTTGTATAACAGGAATCTTTGCAGGGTTCTCGCTTGCTATACGGTGCTTAGTTCTTGTGTCGGAAACTGCATAATCCAGTTCTTTTTTCTCATCAAGATCAATACGGATTTCTATACACTCTGCTGTAGCAATCCATCCCGACGCTTCCAGCTCCTTCCACGGAACATCGTAGCGCTTAGGTCCCACAAGACTGAAAACGTAACCCTCGCATCCGTCCTCGCGAACAAGCGTTGCTGTGAGACCTACGCGGCGGACTGCCTGAAGTTCTGCCGTAACGCGGAACACAGGAGCGGGGAGAAGATGAACTTCATCATAAATTATTAAGCCCCATGCACGTTCTCTAAAAAGCTGAAAATGAGGGTAGGGACCGTCTTTTTCGGGGCGCCATGTTAAAACCTGATACGTTGCAACCGTTACCGGTGCTATAGATTTGTGCTCTCCGGTATATTCTGCAATCTGGTCTTTTGTAAGATTGGTTTTATCTATCAGTTCTGCCATCCATTGATGCACTGCCGAGATATTAGTAGTTAAAATAAGCGTATTTGTTTTAAGAAGAGACATGACCGTCATGCCTACGACCGTTTTGCCCGAACCGCAGGGGAGAACAATGGTCCCAAACCCTGTACCCGGACCTTTGTCGCCGACGAGGGCCTGAGCGGCATTAATCTGATAATCCCGTATGTTAAGAGGTTTGTCGTGAAGGGTTTTTTCACGAAGAATAACATCAAGCGGTTCACCGTCCTTTAAGGGCGCTTCATCTTTTACCGGCCAGCCGAGCTTAAGAAGTTCCTGCTTAACAGTTCCCCGGTCGGTGAGTTTGAGCGAAAACACCCATGCCGTTTCCGCGACACCTTTAATAGACCGTATTCCTTCCTCCGGCTCCAGATATTTTTTCATAAGACGGTTTGCTTCGATTTCACGGTAAACTGCTGCCGTATTGGTAACCAGATAGAGAAGTTCTTCTTCTGCTTCATTTGCCCTTGCATTGGCGCTATCAGTTTTATTGTGATCGTCCGGTTCTACAGCAGTTCTTTTTTGAATATCTGCAGGGATCAGCCGTAGTTTACCGAATCTGCCGGCAGTTTCCCGAATCCACATAACGACTGACTGCGGAACAGCATAGCGGGAGTATTCTAAAAGGGTTTTTTCTACATCTTCGGGTGTAAAACCTGCGCTTGAGGCATTCCACAAAGAAAGTGCCGACAAGCGATAAGTATGAAGATGCTCGGGTGAACGTTCGAGTTCTGCAAAGGGTATAAGCGCATCGCGGCACTCCATTGCACGGGGAGCATGCACGTCTAAGAGAATGGTACGGTCGCTTTGAACTATTAACGGGTTATCATTTTGCATAAATTACAATTTTAACGTAAGGGGTAATAAACATCAAGCCGGAATTTGTCAGAATCGCTTGAAAAAACTTAAAGCCCCTTCTTCCTTTCCGGAAACAGATATCCATTTTACCGGATCCCTCGTGTTTTTCTTTTGGACACTTTTTTCATCTTCTGAAGCCAGTTTTTTTAATACAAAGGCTGCAATGTCCTCATCTGACTCTGAGCCGGCTCTTATGAGCATGGTCTTTTCCGGGGCAGACTCTGCATAGATGCAGGCAAAATTTTCTGCATAAGTCTCAAATGCACTTTGTGCTGCAGAGAGTACTGCTCCTGCTGTTTCTGAGTACGCAGCCGTGTTGGATTTTTTTTTGAATGCCTCTGCTGCAGTCAGTGACGGTTTAAGTAAAAAAATAAGTCTGCCTTGCTTTTTTTGAAGGAAGCGTTCCATAAGCGCCCTGCTTATAAACTGATAAGAAACTATGAGGTCGTTTGCTGCTTCTTGTGAGCTGTTAGAATTTGAATCTTTATAGAGAGAAGAAAAATAGGAACCGTCAAAAATAAGACAGGCAGCATCTATGGAAGTGACTAAATTTTCTGCCTGTATTACAAGAGAACGGGCAGAAACGATGGATCCTCTATTCCACAGAAGCATATGAGGGTTTTCGTCTGTGTCGTCAGTGTTTGAATTCCCGGTTATGAGGGCGGTAAGTCCTGTATCCGCAGCAGCGGAAAAATACTTTTCACCGGCAGGAAAATCTTTACCGGCAAACAACAGATTTTTAATCATAAAATTAAGTATAACACGAAAAAGCTGATTTTTCAATGAGACAGTTGACTGCAAAGAAGTCTTTGGGTATCCTGTTTCCATGAAAATATGGTTAAAATATGTGTTAGGCTGCCTGCTAGGTATTATAGCCTCTGCGGTATTGCCGCTTGAATCTGCTTCTGTACAAAAGGTTCTTTCGTTTTTAACAGAATTTGCCGTCCGGTT
>JAKJFV010000242.1 GCA_022704725.1 Spirochaetota bacterium | reverse complement strand
AACTGCTTCTTTATTGTAAAAGGGGACAGTATGTCTAGAGATTCTGTTAAACCTGCCGGCAATAAAACTGCAGTGCAAAGTCTCAATCCAATTATACCGGCAGCCGGTTCTTTTGTTTTTTTTGGACTGGGACAACTCATTAATAAAAATTTTCTCAAAGCTCTTGTATTCTTTTTAGTTCCGGTTCTTTTTTTTGTCATTGAGATTTCAACTTCAAACTGGGGAAAATACGCTGATATTTTGACCGGCTCTGCAGATGAGTATATCAGTCTGCAGACTGTTGATTATTCCCTGAGCGAAGAAAAAAAGACAGGTTCCGCTGCATCGGAAATTACAGAATCTTCAGGCAGCCTTGCTTCTATTCTTGGTTTAGGTTCAGATGAAGAAGATTTTGATTGGGGATCGGAAGAGGATTTGTGGGCTTCTGCAGATGACGGTTCTGCTGCCGGCTACGTTGAATCGTTCTATGAATATCCTAACTACGATCTGTCCCGTAATAATGAAAAATATATTGTCCGCGATTTCGGCGGATTTTTTACCCGCGGTGTCTGGGGGCTCGTTACCCTGGGACGTATCGTAATCGGCGATGAATATGCCGGTAAATATATGACCTTGTACGATAAGAATTCCCGCTGGCTTGTTGCCGACAATTCCACCCTGCTTTTAGGTAATGGGTTAATCACACTCGTTGTTATAATTCTCGGCGTTCTTATTTGGGTTCTTGGAATTGCAGATGCGTATCAGACTAGAATTGCATTAAATAAATCGGGTAAATCCGAGCCGTTCGGTGATTTTATTAAACGTATATGGCGCGATGCATATGTGTACATAATTTTAACACCGGCACTCGTATTAATTTTATTTTTTACCCTCATTCCTTTTTTGTTTACGTTCTTAATTGCATTTACGAATTACACCTATAAAATAAAGCTCGGTGCTATGCTTATTGAATGGAGCGGTTTCGAGGCCTTTGCTAATGCCGTTGTAGATCCGGCCTGGCTGAGTATTTTTTCACAGATTTTTGCCTGGACAGTTTTTTGGGCAGTGATGTCTTCTTTTACTGTGTATGTTCTAGGCTTTATTAATGCTCTCATTGTTGAGTCTCCTCTTATACGAGGAAGGAAGGTATGGAGAATGGTCATGGTTCTGCCGTGGGCAATTCCTTCTCTCATTTCGCTCATACTGTTTAAGAATATGCTTAATAAAGACGGCTTAATTAATCAATTATTGTTTGCAACAAATCTTATGGAGCCGGTCTCAAATTTTCTCTATAACATAGGACTCCAGGGCCGTCCCGATCAGCCTATTTACTGGTTTGATCCGGTGTATAACGGCAATCTTGCAAAATTCTGCGTTATCATGGTTAATCTTTGGCTCGGTGCCCCGTATCATATGATGTTAATTATCGGAGTTCTTTCTACTATACCGCGTGATCTTTATGAGGCTGCAAATATTGACGGTGCTACAGGGGTACAGCGGTTTAGAGCAATAACTCTGCCTACGGTTCTTGCGGCGACAGTTCCTTCTTTAATTATGACCTTTGCCTTTAATTTTAATAACTTCGGTGCTGTGTACTTTTTAACAGGCGGCGGGCCTGTATGGGATCCGACAAAGGTGCCTGACTCTATGAGAATTATAGGTTCCAGTATGCCTGGTCAAACTGATATACTAATTTCGTGGATTTATAAGTTAACCTTTACGCAGTCAACAGAGATGTTCAATGTTGCTGCTGTCTATACGATAATTATATTTCTGATTATCGGCGGATTCTCTGTATATAACATGCAGCGGTCTAAATCTTTTTCGGAGGATGAATAATTATGGGAACAAAAATTGTACCTTCAAGACATCTTTATTTCGGCGGCTCATATGCAAAGACACGGCTGTTTAAAATATTTTTGTATACCTGGCTTGTTATAGGATGCATCTTTGTTCTCACACCCGTTTTATGGATGGTTGGTGCCTCCTTTACAAAGGGTAAACTTCTTTCCAATGTTCCGCTTATTCCCTCACTTAAAACATTTTCTCTCGAGCATTATGAATGGATTTTTACCTATAAGAGTCAGACAAATTCTTTTGCTTCAGACTTTGTCATGGCTTTTTTAAGAACCTTTCTGGTTGCAGGGGTAACAACAATAGGCATAGTCTTTCTTACATCCTTGACCGGTTACGTATTTGCACGCTACCGATTTACCGGTAAAAAATATATGCTTCTCGGCATGATGCTTCTGCAGATGTTCCCGTCGTTTATGGGAATGATAGCGCTCTATATTATTTTTAGAAGTTTCGGCTGGCTTAATAATCCTGTCTACCTTGCCTTTATTTATATTGCCGGAGCCATTCCGACAAATACGTATTTGATCAGAGGCTACCTTAGGGGCATTCCAAAATCTATTGATGAGGCAGCGACAATTGACGGCGCCTCACAGATGCAGATTTTCTTTAAACTGATACTTCCTCTTTCAAAGCCGATAGTCGGCTTCGTAGCGGTTACTGCTTTTATGTCTCCCTGGATGGATTTTATGCTTCCAAAAAATATGCTCGACATGCAGAATCAGACCGTAGCGGTTTTTCTTTGGCGTATAACAGATATGCTCCAGCCATTCTATTATAACCCGCTTCATTTTATGGCTGGGGCATTAATTTTGGCTGTTCCAATCATGATAGTACAGATTTCCATGCAGAAATTTATCGTCTACGGAATGGCTTCCGGGGCGGAAAAAGGATAAAGCTCTATGAAAAAAGACAGGGTTCCGCCGCTTACAATTATTGCAGCTCAAATCTCTAACGATGCTGCGGAAAAGGCTTCCGGAATATCAATTGTTCTGCTTATTATTCTTATGATCTTCTCGGTCTGCGTACTGTCGTATTCTTTCATAGCACAGCGCGTTACTCAAAGTCTCGGTATGGCAGATGCCGCCCTGTATCCAGGTTTCGGAGCCGCTTTAAAAGCTCTTGGTTCGCAGTCCGGTTCTTTCCAGGTAAACGGCGGCCTTCTTGAAATTTCTGATGATTTTCCACGGAGACTGGAATCTTCCGGCTGGATAATCTTAAGCGGATCGGAACATCCGTCTGATGCACTTGAGGCAGAAAAATCTGGGTCATACATGCCTGTATTTGTTCTAGGTGTTAATGGACTCATTATCAGCCAGCCCTTATACTCTGTCCGCCTTAGTGCACCCTGGAAAACACTCGGATTGTTTTCGTCTGCAGAAATAAAGAAAGCTTCAGTAAATACAGATTCCTTTGTCACCTATATTCAGGCATTTTTATTCAGCGCTTCTACTGCAGAAGTTCCATCTGCCATTCTTACGCTTCTTCTTCTCATGACTGTGCAGTATTTATTTTTTATTCTTGTTGCT
>JAKJFV010000241.1 GCA_022704725.1 Spirochaetota bacterium | reverse complement strand
CGGTCCACCAGGCGCATTTCTTCAATTTTATTCTGGAGTTTTACATTTTCATGCTGGAGATTCATTACTCTTTTACGTGCAGCTGTTAATAATCTTACAGACTGATACAGAAAATCAGGCCCTGCAGGTTTAGATATTGTGAAAACCCCGGCGTCTTCCACCTGGGGGCAAACATCATAAAATTTTTCACTAGGGCACAGCAAAATTATGCCGGTGTCGGAGTTATCGGCGGCATGCAGGGCTAGGTCCGTCCCGAATTCGTCCGGGAGCGGACTGTCAATAATCAGCAGGTCAAAATCGTTTTCCAACAGCATTCTTCTGCATTCACTGCCGCTTGCAGCTGTACAAACTTTTTCAAACTGCTGAAACTGAAAAAGGCTGCTCAGCATTGAAAGAGTAGTACTGGTATTTGATGCTAAGAGAATACTGTCCATAGTATCGGCTGTACTCCTTATGAGAGAATAGCAGCAGTTATTTTTGCCGGAAGTTCTTGAGCAATAAAGGTGCTTTTTGCAGCAATTATTTTTGCTTCGTTCAGTGTTTGAGGCAGCCTCTCAATGGATGCATCAGGTTTGTCTATTGAGAAGTCTATATTACAAGGTTTTGGAAGCTCCCGTTTATCTTTTATGCCTTCCAAGCCTGCTTTCAGCAGTAAAGAAAGTGCTATGTATTGATTGCACATCGGATCAGGTGAACGAAGTTCAAAACGGAAATTATCGCCATAGGAAGATGGAATCCTGATGAGCTGGGAACGGTTTTGTTTTGACCAGCTTATGTATCCCGGCGCTTCAAAAGAACCGAGCCTGTTATACGACTCCTCAACGGGATTTAAAAAAGCTGTAATGTCCTTTATCCTATATAAAATGCCGGCTATAAAATTTGCCGCAGCGGGATGCAATGAATCATTTTCATCTTTATGTTCCAGTAAATTTTTTCCGTCTTTATGCAGCGAAAAGTTGATATGCAGTCCGCTGCCGCTTTTTGTATAGTGCACCTCATCATTGTCTACGTACAAAGGTTTTGGATGGAAAGATGCATGAAGTCCGTTTTTTGCGGCAATTGTCTTAACTACCATTTTAAAGGTAGCAAGATTATCAGCAGCAGTAAGAGTTTCACTGCACTTAAAATCAATTTCGTGCTGTCCTGGACCTGTTTCGTGGTGTGAACTTTCCGGCTTTATTCCCATTTCTTCAAGCGTCAGGCAGATATCACGCCGTACATTTTCTCCCTTATCGAGAGGGGCTGTATCGCAATAAGAGGCATTATCATGAGGAGTTAGCGTGGAATTGCCCTTTTCATCAAGCTCAAATAAATAAAACTCGCACTCGGTTCCTATCCTGCAGCTTATACCTTCTTTTTGCAGTTCTCCTACAGTTTGTTTTAATAAACAGCGGCTGTCGCCTTCAAAAGATCGTCCGTCGGGGTAAACAATGCTGCAGTAGAATCGGACAACTCTCCCATGCTGGGGTCTCCAAGGGAGGACGGCAAGGGTTGAGGGGTCAGGTACTAAAAAAAGATCTGTTTCAAAGGTTTTCATAAACCCTTTAACTTCGGAGGCATCAAAGGGAATACCGTGGGAAAAGGCCCGGGGCAGTTCATCGGGCATTATAGAAATGTTTTTTGAGTTGCCAAAAATATCAATAAAAGTCAGCTTAATAAACTTAACATCATTTTGCTCAACGAACTGCAAAACTTCTTTTTCGGTGTATCCCATATAATCCTCCGCAATCTAGAATATATTTTTTCAATTGTGAAGTCAATAAGAACAAAATACTTGACCTCGGTTTAAAAAAAAAGATAAAATGAAAAGTATTGTTTCGGGGGAAACGGGAGCTCATATGTGTGGAATTGTCGGTTATGTAGGATGTAAACAGGCTACACCTCTTTTGGTGCAGGCATTGAAAAAATTAGAGTACAGGGGTTATGATTCCGCCGGTATTGCAATACTCGATCAGGATGAAATAATCATCCGTAAAGCCAAGGGTGCTTTAAAAATGCTCGAGAAAAAAATTGCCGGAGAAATTATCGAAGGCTCCATGGGCATCGGGCATACACGATGGGCAACACACGGGGAACCTTCAGACTGCAATTCTCATCCGCATACAGATGTTTCCGGTCATATTGCCGTTGTTCATAACGGTATTATAGAAAATTATGCAAAACTTAAAGAGTGGCTCCAGTCGCACGGCGTTGTCTTTAAAAGCGAGACCGATACCGAAGTTATAGCACACCTTTTAAATTATTATTATAAGGGCGACATTTTTCAAGCAGTACAGGATACACTTCACCGTCTCGAAGGTTCATACGCTCTCGGTGTACTTTGTAAAGACTTTCCGGACAGAATCATTGCTGTTCGTAAGGACAGCCCTCTTGTTGTCGGGCTTGGACAGTCAGAGAATTTTATAGCATCAGATGTGCCGGCTCTCCTTGAACATACGCGTGAAGTGTACTTCATTGAAGACCGCGAGATAGCAGTTTTATACCGCGACCATGTTGACCTTTTTACCGAACTGGGAGAAAGAGTTATACGCACTCCTTTCCATGTCGACTGGGATATTGAATCGGCAGAAAAGGGCGGTTATGAGCATTTTATGCTTAAAG
This sequence comes from Spirochaetota bacterium, assembly GCA_022704725.1. Lineage (GTDB taxonomy): Bacteria > Spirochaetota > Spirochaetia > Treponematales > Treponemataceae > JAAZLA01. The sequence goes on along the minus strand of JAKJFV010000241.1, from coordinate 768 downwards.
AAATTCATGAACAACCGAAAGCCCTCACCGATACAATGAGACCCCGCCTTATAGAAAAAGACGGTAAATATGATATTAATTTTGATGAAATAAAACTTGATTCTTCCTGGGCTAATGCAGAGAGGGTAGTAATATCAGCCTGTGGAACGGCGTATCATGCAAGTGTTGTCGGTAAATACGCCTTTGAGCATTTTGCCCGTATTCCTGTCGAAGCCGACGTTGCATCCGAGTTCCGCTACAGAAATCCTGTATTCAAGAAGAATGATGTGTTCATTGTAGTAAGCCAGTCCGGTGAAACTGCAGACACTCTGGCCGCTGTCCGGCTTGCAAAAAGTCACGGTGCCAGAATTCTTGCAATTACAAATGCTGTCGGCTCAACACTTTCCCGTGAAGCGGATGCAGTTCTGTATACCTGGGCCGGACCGGAAATTGCGGTAGCTTCTACTAAGGCTTTTACCACCCAGCTCATGTGTCTGTATCTTTTAGCTCTTAAAATGGCGCAGCTTAGAAAGAGTATGAGTGAAGATGAGATTCAGAAGATCCTAAAAGCATTAACACTTATTCCCCAAAAAGCAGAAGAAATTGTAAAGGAAAAAGATGTCATTCAGAAATTTGCTTCCCGTCAGTTTAATAAGACCAAGGTCTTTTTTATGGGAAGGCTCTTTGATTTCGCTGTTAGTTTAGAGAGCGCTCTTAAGTTAAAAGAAATAAGCTACACCCACTCGGAAGCTTTTGCATCCGGCGAATTAAAGCACGGCCCTATTGCAC
>JAKJFV010000240.1 GCA_022704725.1 Spirochaetota bacterium | reverse complement strand
GCTTGGTACTGGGTAAAAGAATTGCGAACTATGGTCTGGATTATTCCTTCCCGATGGGGAATGTAAGTTCTCATACCTATACATACGCAGGGAAACGATGATTTGCTTGAAATTGACAAAAAGCCGCACAGCATCTTAAAATATTATTACGTTCTTGAAACACCGTATTACCAATGCATTCGCCGAAGGGACAAACAGTGTTATTCAGAAATTTTTCCTTGACTACTATTCTAAAGCATCTGATGTTTTAAAAAGTTTTGCATCAGACACTGTTACAAAATGGATTGAACACAGCATGCTTCCTGACGACATAACAATTATGAACATCAGGTTTTAAGCATGTAATAAGTTATTGCAGCAATCCCTCTTGAATAAGTTTAAGCTTCAGTGTTAGTAAACTAATTTGCTCTTCAAGCGGTAAAGCTGAGACATCAGAAGTCATTTTAACCAATCTTGAAGCCTCCCTTTTCCAAACAAGGGCATCGTTATTTTTATCATCAAGATTAAAACATACACCCGCATCGTAATAGCATCCTGCAGCTAGAATATTGTTATTTGTAAGCCGTGCAATTTCGGCAGCCTCTAAATAATCAAGCGCACCCTGAGCGGCTTTTATAAATACAGAATTCGGTACCGACTGTGAATTACCGCCTCTGTTCAGCAAGGCATTAAAACGCGCATTTACCTCTTCTTCCGAGGCTGATCCATTTTTTACTTTTTCAATTGTGCCCTCTGTTAATAATACGGCCCGGTCAAGATAGGTATAGCCCTTGTTAACAGCTTTAACTGCTGCAACAACTGATGCATTTGCACCCTTCATACTTTCCAGAGAACCCTTATACGCCAGGTATGTCGGATTATCGCTGTGCCTCTTAAGCAGTACGGTAAAAGTTGCTTCAGCTGTTTCTTTGTCGCCGAGACCCAATGCAGTCAACGCAAGTTCTGTTTGTTCCTCTTCTGAAAGCGTTTCTCTGCTTTTAAGATTATCATACCTCTGTTTTTGAATTTCACTGTGCTCTTTTTGAAGCTCATGAATTTGCTCCTGAAGTTTAGTAATTGCTTCTTTTGAGACTGATAAAACAGCGGCCTCAGTATATTTCATATTTACAGCAGTTGAAATAATTTGTGCAGGCTCCATTGTTTCCTCATTCCATGATGACAGCATCGTGCGGTGATCTCCGTCGTAGAGCATATCGTAAACCTTAGGCATTAATGAAGAAGTTAAACCGCCGCCAGAGGTTCTTGATCTCCGCCTTTCAAGTGGAAGAACCTCGGCATAATCTAGAGGAGAATACGCACACACTAAAACGTAATGATTAGTTATTTGTGCAGTGTAAATTTTCTGCATCTCTTTTTTTGTTAAAGGAACACGGACTATCACTTTTTTTCCGTCTGCTGAATATACAACTTCAAGTTCATCTATTTTTTCTGCCATTGCATTGTACACAAAACCTTCGCTGCCCGTAACTGCAAGAGCGTAATCCCATGGATTGTTTTCATTAAAACTGATATTTTCTCCGTGATCAAAAAGTGTCTTTACCGATCCTGAGTGAACATTATCAGCATCAATATACATATAAATTGTTTTATTATAGTCAGGCTTATGAATATCTTGAAAACCAGTTCTAAATTCAAGATCAAGCTGCCAGTACTCCGGAACAGCCTGCCATGGAGCATGATACACCGGTTCATGAATTGTATATAATACAAGGTCAAGATTTCCCTCTGCATAAAAACTATTTGCCGGATACACTGCAGATCCGGAACCATTGTCGTCATGAAGCGGATCAAAAATTGTACTAATAACCTTACCGCCTATATAGGGCTCATAGATCCGTATGTTTAATACCGAGTTAAGCATTTTCTGCAGATTATCTCCAAACATAAAACTAGAAATAATTCCTGCCGTACACATTAAAAAGGTTAAAAGAAGTACGCCAGTATATACAGTTCTTTGCACTATTTTATTCATTTAATTGCCTCCAAGCTGTAAGGCGCTGAGCATACCGGAAATAAGACGCCGTATGCCGTCAGTAGAAAGGGAGCTGGAAATAATTACACCGAAGGTGAATGCACTGAACATAAAAACATGTTTCGGATCTAACAGGTCCATAAAAAACTTTTGTATTTTATTATCAGGGTTTAGTACATTAGTTCCGCATTTTTTTGTCAGAAGCTTTGAAAAACTATACTCCATTGTTATGGCTTTCTGCGGACAAACATCCATACACGCACCGCATTTAGCACAGGTAATTTCCGGCCGTCCTTTTTTTTGCGTTATTGTTTCAATATCAATTGCGTTAAAGGGACACACAGAGGCGCACTGCATGCACGATGTACACTTCGATGTATCGATTGCTACACGGTAGATGCTCACCGGATCAAGCAGCGACTGCATAGCGCCGAAGGGACAGAGCATGCTGCATTGAGTTCTCTTTTTTGTCAGTATGGGAAGTATAACAATAAAAATCAAAAAGACCGACATAAAAACAAAGGTCGCGATGAGACTGGGAATATCGACAATTGGAGTAAATTCAGTAATTAATTTGAAGGGACAAAACCATACGCAAAAAATGGAAGAAAGAAAGGCAACAGACATAAGAATAAGAAAAGAGAAAAACGCAAAGTGAAAATATCGTATTTCTTTACTCCTAGGTAGAAGCTTAATTTTCTGTTTTTTTGCTATACCGGAAAAACCGTCTTCGAGTCCGCCGTAAAAGCAGGCCCATGAACACCAGCCCCTGCCGATTGTCAAAGTTGCAGTGAGCCATATGACAAGCATACTCACAATTGCAGCATAATGTCCTGTGATGCGTGCAGGGAAGATAATTGTTTTTGTCAGGGCGTAGGGAATAATTGAAACTGGAATTACCAAATGACAAAAGGGTATTTCACTTTCAAACAGTGCATTCTGCGTTATAGCCATGCTGCCTCTTTCGTCGTAGAGGTTTCCTATAAATGATATAGTAAAAAGAACTGCAAATACAAGCTGGAAGATTCTGCGGTACTTATTAATATTCCCGGTGAATATCATACTGATAAAAAGATACAATAAAAAAGCACCGTAGATCCAAGTTATAATATTAGCACCATGCATACTGATTGTAAAAAAATATATAACAAAGGCCATCAATGCACTCAGTAAGACTTTAACTGCCATATAGACTCCTAAAAAAATAAAGTTACTATTCTACTCCATTACTTATAAAAGAATAATGGAATAATCCCTGCAAAAATAATGAAGTATACTGCTATTAAAAGCTGCGTGATCTGAGCAATCTTTTTTAATGCCGGAAGTTTTTTTACGGCAAATGGAAGTGCAAAAACCGGAATAAAGAAAGGCAGCGTACCTGCAAAGAAGCAGATAAA
>JAKJFV010000023.1 GCA_022704725.1 Spirochaetota bacterium | reverse complement strand
AATTACAGAAGAAGAAGCCCGTAAGCGGAAGATGGAAGTTCAGCAGGAATCCGACTTTTACGGTTCCATGGACGGAGCTGCAAAGTTTGTATCGGGAAACGTTAAGGTCGGTATTTTTATTACAGTCATAAATCTTGTTGTTGGTCTTATATTTGGAATTGTATTACGGGCAGAGGATTTTACCACTGCTTTACAGACGTATGCTGTATTAACAATCGGCGACGGTTTATTATCTCAGATGCCGTCTTTGCTTGTGTCTTTTGCAACCGGTCTCATTGTAACACGGTCGGCTTCTGACGGCAAAACAACACTTGGTGCAAGCTTCAAAAAAGAATTTGCTCAAAATGCCTGGATCTACTATGTTGCAGGGATCACTATGGCCGTTATAGGTATTTTACCGGGATTTCCATGGTATGTTCTTATACCAATGGGCGGAGCTCTCGGGTACTTGGGCTGGCGCCTTGCGTCAATAGAAAAGCTTGCAGAACAAAAACAACTGGCAAAAGAAAAAGAAAAACAAAAAACGCCGTCTTCTCCTTCCGGCATAAGTCCTGTTGTCCCCCTTGATCCTCTTTCACTCGAGCTGGGATTTGCAATAATTCCTCTGCTGGATGAAGAAAAGGGCGGAGATTTAAAGGAAAGAATAGGAAGAATTCGAAGGGAGCTTGGCCTTGATCTCGGCCTCGTTGTTCCTCCTATCCGCATGATAGATAATATAGCGCTTGAGCCTAACGAATATTCCTTTAAAATACGCGGTGTAGAAGTAGACCGCGGCAAGGTTAGAATGGGCTGGTATATGTGTATGAATACAGGCGGTGTTACCGAGGAAATCCCCGGTGAAAAGACTGTAGATCCAGCCTTCGGCCTGCCTGCCATATGGATTACCGAAGACAACCGTGAAAAGGCAGAAAGAGCCGGTTATGCGGTTGTTGATCCTCCTACAATAATTGCAACACACTTAACCGAAATGATTAAGTCCCGTGCTGCTGAAATTCTCGGCCGCCAGGAAGTGCAGTCAATTATAGATACCCTTAAAAAAGATTATTCTGCTGTTGTCGAAGAATCAACAAAGACCTTTACTGTCGGTGAAATCCAAAAAGTTATGCAGGGACTATTACGCGAGCAGGTATCTGTACGCAACATGGTTGCAATTTTGGAAACTATGTGCGATTTTGCACCGGTATCAAAAAAGGCTGAGATTCTTGTTGAAAAGGTTCGTCAGCGGCTGGGAAGACAAATTTGTCAGCAGTATATGGATGACACGAAAACGCTTCATGTTATTACAATAGAACCTTCATTCTTAGAACGTCTTGCAGCAAGCAGAGTTGACACCGTTAACGGCCCAATCGCAGCTCTTGAACCGGTTGATCACCGTAATTGGATATCTTCATTAAGCGCATCCATTGCATCTGTGCAGGATAAGGGCTATATGCCGATTATTCTTTGTCCGGAGGCTGTAAGAATTCTTGTGAAGGCAAGTACTGAACGTGAAATGCCTAATTTGATTGTACTCTCTGTTCCTGAAATAGATAAAGAAATTCGAGTCGAATCTTTGGGGGAAATAAAAGTTGGATAGTCAAAATATCGTAACGCACACCGTAGAAGGGGAAACCTATTCGGATTGTATACGCCGCATTCAAGAAATTCACAGTTCTAACTACAATATAATTGGAAAGCGCCAAATAACCTACGGGGGGTTCTTAGGCCTGTTCCAAAAACAGGGTATTGAAGTAAAGTTTACACTTACAAAAACACCCGTTCAGATGAATTCTTATCCGCCCCGTTCTCCGTATCAGCAGCAGACAAAAATTGACGATTTTGATGAAGAGCGGAAAAAGATTCTCGATAAAACAAAGCTAACACTGCAGCCCGGAGCTGTACAGAATATTATTGAAGCACTTTCCAAGATGGAAGATAAAATATCAAAGGTTACCTCTGCTCCTGAAGAACATCCGACTGTCAGCCGCATTCTAAACCTTTTGGAACAGAATGATTTTTCATCTCAATATATACGGATTATGAGTGAACGTATAAAGAAAACATGTTCCTTATCCGACTTGGAAGATTATGATTCTGTTCAGGAAAGGGTTGTTGAGTGGATAGCAGAATCTATTTCAATTCATACTCCGTCATACACTGCTAAGCCGCAAATAATAATACTCGTCGGCCCGACTGGTGTTGGAAAAACAACTACAATTGCAAAATTAGCTGCCCGTTTTGTTACTGCTCAGGATAATTCTCCTAAAGCTGTATCAATAATCACGGTAGACAGCTACAGAATTGCAGCAGTAGACCAGATAAAGGTGTACGGTGAGCACATGGATATTCCTGTGTCATTGGCAGAAAACAATGAAGATGTAAAAAAATTAATAGATATGCACAGCACCGATGTAGATGTTATTCTTATTGATACAATAGGATACAGTCCCAAAGATTTTGATCATATAGGAAATATGAGACAAAAACTGAATCTTTCAAATTATGCTGTAGAAACATACTTAACCATGTCCGCCTCTACAAAACTGAGCGATATGAAAGAAATTATGAGCTGTTATGAAATATTTTCTTATGATTCGATCATTATTACAAAGTTTGATGAAACAGATACCATAGGCAATGTAATAAGCGCATTATCAGAAAAAAATAAACCTGTTACCTATGTAACAACCGGGCAGGCTGTTCCACGGTTTTTTGAAGATGCCTCTATTTCAGGGTTTTTATCAGGTTTAAAGGGATTTAAATTTAATAAGCAGAAAATTGAACAAAAAATTATACAAGATCGCAATATCTAACAGATAAGGGAGAAAATATGGAAGATCAGGCTTCTGAATTACGTGCAATGATGCAGAAAAAACTTCAAAAAACAATTTCTTCAAGCACGTATGCACGACCGGCAGGACATAAAACAAGAATTATCGCCGTTACAAGCGGGAAGGGCGGCGTTGGAAAAACAAATATTGCAGTAAATATGGCTATTGCCTACGCAGAATTAGGAAAGAAAGTAATTCTCATTGACGGCGATTTAGGTATGGCAAATGTCAATGTTCTTTTAAATGTTGTACCAAGTTCAAATCTTTTGCATGTCATAACACAGCATAAAAAGATGTCCGATATTGTGCTCGATACAGAATTTGGTATTAAATTTATTGCCGGTGCAAACGGATTTTCCAGAATCGCTAATTTATCTGAAGAAGAGCTTGAATATTTTGTACAGGAATTTATGACCCTGTCAAATGCCGATATTATTATTATAGATACCGGCGCCGGTATTTCTAACAATGTATTGAGTTTTGTAGGGGCATCTGATGAAGTCTTTGTTATTACAACGCCGGAACCAACATCGATCACAGATGCTTACGGAATAATTAAGATTATTGCTACTGAACTCCAAAATACACATATTAATATGAAACTTCTCGTTAACAGAGTGCATTCGGCGGATGAAGGAAAAAGAATATCTGACAGAATTATAAATATAGCAGCCCAGTTTCTTAATTATAAAATTGAGTATCTCGGGTTTATATACGATGATCCGTCGGTTTCTGCTTCTGTTATTAGGCAAAAGCCCTGGATTGTGTCCAACCCTTCATCTAAACCTTCAATATGTATTAAACATATTATAGGCAGAATCGAAAAAACAGATTTTGAAGTAGAAGAAGGCTTGAACAGGTTTCTTAAAAAATTTAGAAGAAAAAAATAAGAATAAATAATTCTTAATTAACTTGACCTAATGAAGATTTTGCCTTAATCTGGTTATATGGAGGATTTGTATGTTTAACCCTAAGCTCATAGCAATTGCAGCTGTATGCGGGTTTATACTGTCCTTTATTTCCGGTTTAATTGCAGGTGTAGGTTTTGTACTGCTGCGGGCTTTAATTTCTGCCGTAATATCGCTCGGAATTACAGCCGGTGTAAGTTTTATATACAAAAAGTTTTTGGAACAAGCGTCCGATTCTTTTTCCGGCGGTTCTGAAAGCATGACGCCTCCTGGCAGTGTTGTTGACATTACACTTGGAGATGATGATTTACAGGATGATGATGCCGGTCCGGGTTTTTTTGTTGATCCTTCAGCTCAAAAACAGGCGGGTTCTGTACCACGCGCGGTGTATGAACAGACCGGTCAGGATGATGAAGTAGATGAAATGCCGCCTGTTGAAGATGATGAGCAGAACCTTGCCCGGAATAATCAAGGTAATGCTGTAAATAATCAGGGGCAGCCTTCAAATCCAGAGACCGGAACGGTTCAGAAAAAAACCGTGGAGAGGGGCAGCCTCGATGACGAACTGGATGAGCTTCCGGATATAACTGCTTTGTCTAGAGAAATAACTTCATCTGATGATGAAATGGAATATGGTAATTCCAATATGCATGTTGAGCATCATGCGGAGCATAAGACTCAAGATGCAAATCTGATGGCGCAGGCGATCAGGACAATATTAACAAAAGACGGCTAAATTGAAAAGGGTGTGGGGAAATGTCAGTTTCGCTAAATGAGCAAAAAACAGAAGATGAATTATGGGTCGAGTTTCATAAGACCCGGTCTCCTCAATTACGTGATATGTTTATACGGCAGTATATGCCGCTTGTTAAATATGTTGCAGGAAAAATAGCGGTAGGAATGCCGGGAAGTGTTGAGTTTGACGATTTGGTCGGTTTCGGTCAATTCGGGCTGCTTGATGCAATTAATAAATTTGATCCGGAAAAAAATGTCAAATTTAAAACCTACGCAGTTACACGCATAAGGGGTGCCGTTTTTGACGAGCTTCGACAGCTTGATTGGGTACCGCGTTCCGTAAGGCAGAAATCGCGTGAAATAGAGGATACAATTGTACGATTGGAATCTAATTTGGGCCGAACCGCCAGCGATGCCGAAGTTGCAAGCGCCATGGGCCTATCTGAAGCGGATTTTCAGCAGACAGTTCTCAAAGTGTCGGGTACAAGTATATTATCGCTCAATGATGTCTGGTATGCAGGAGATGATTCGGACCATATGTCAATCGGCGACAGTATTGAGGCTCCTTCAAGTTTAAATCCTGATGTTATAGTTGAACGCGAAGAAATCAGGCGTGTAATAATAGAAGCTATTAATGAGCTTCCGGAAAAAGAAAAGATGGTGCTGGTGTTGTATTATCATGAAGATATGACCTTTAAAGAAATAGGTCAGGTTCTAGAGGTAAGCGAGTCACGAATTTCACAGCTGCATACAAAGGCAAATCTCCGGCTGCGTGCAAAACTAACAAATGTCCGAAAGGGCATTTTATAACGGAGTAGTGTATGGTCACGCTGGAAATGATCAGAAAAGATATGGAAATTCTCCTCCAGGCAGACCAGTCCGTTCGATATGTCGATGTCAGTGCAGACTCCATCGATGAAGCTCTTTCTGATGCAGCCGTTCAGCTTGATTCTAAAACATCATCCCTGGAGTATGAGGTAATCGAAAAGGGTTTTACCGGATTTATGGGTTTTGTAAAAAAGCCTTGGACGATCCGGGTGTATGAAAATGCCTCTATAGTTGCTAAAAAGAAAAAACGAAAAGAAACAGATATATTTTCAGACGAAGAATTTCAAGAAGAAGAAGTTAATGTTGACCGTGACGGATTATTTTATATTCGTTATTTTGCATCTCAAATTCATTTAAAAGTTGTACCGCCTGCAGGTTCAGGTCAACCGGTTTCTTTTAAAGAAGTTCAAGCTCGTTTAAAACGCTCAGATACGATTGCAATAGAAGAAGATCTTGTTAAGAAATTTGTTGAAAACGGTACCGGCGGTGTATATGAGCCTATAGGCCAATACAAACATAACCCGGCAGGGGATGCCCTTATTGTTGTTGACACATCAAATGATGAGATGAAGGCGACTATTACTGTGACTTCCCCGACAATTGGAGGGGCAGAGGTCTCCGCTAAACAAATAGAAAGAATGCTTACTAATCGCGGTATTGTTGCAGGAATTAATAAAGAGAGAATTGATGATTTTGTTGATAACCCTGTTTATGGTATTCCCTATCTTGTAGCAGAGGCTGTCCTTCCTGTAGACGGCCGCGACGCCTATATTGCATATAATTTTGAAACGGACCGTTCAAAGCTGAAATTTAAGGAAGCAGAAAACGGACAGGTTAATTTTAAAGAACTCAATCTTATACAGAACGTAGTTGAAGGTCAGCCTCTAGCACAAAAAATGCTGCCTGAACAGGGAAAGTCCGGTAAAACAATATTCGGCCGCTATCTCGAAGCAAAAAACGGGCGCGACATAAATCTTCCGTTGGGTAAAAATGTTGTGGTCGATACTGACGGCAGAACTATTCTCGCTTCCACTAATGGTCAGGTTATTCTTATAGGCGATAAAATTAATGTAGAACCTATAATGCAGATAGCTGGAGACGTATCTATAAAAACAGGAAATATTACCTTTCTTGGAACTGTTGTGGTTAAGGGAAATGTTGATGACGGCTTTAATATTAAGGCCTCGGGTAATATTGAGGTATATGGAACAGTCGGTAAGTGCGTATTGGAAGCAGACGGCGACATTATTGTTCAGCTAGGTATTATGGGGCGCGATGAAGGGTATGTCCGCGCAGGACGTTCTCTTTGGGCCAAATTTATTCAAAATACCACAGTAGATGTTGAAGAGTTCATTATCGTTGCAGACGGTATAATAAATTCAAATGTAACATCCAATAAAAAAATTCTGGTACAGGGAAAGAGAGCTGCAATTATCGGCGGTCACATTTTTGCAACAGAAGAAATATACACAAAGAATATCGGCAGTTCCGGCGGCGGTAGCGAAACTATCATCGAAGTAGGCTTTGATCCTCGTGCTAAGAAACGCCTTAATGAACTATTAGATAAGCAGTCATCTCTTATAAGAGAGCTGGATGAGGTCGAGCTGAATATTCAAACATTGGAAAATACCAAAAAGGTTAGAAAAACACTTCCGCACGATAAAGAAGAAAATCTTATTAAATTGTCGTCGCGGAAAGAGGAAATTATATCAGAATCAGATACTATGTCTGCAGAAATACAGCAAATTCAGCAGCATTTAAGAGATTTAAAGGTCATTGGTAAAGTTTCGGCCATGGGTACTGTATATGCCGGTGTTAAGATCTTTGTCCGTGATGTTAAGGACGAGGTTCGTGCCGATGTAAAAGCTGTCACCTTCTTCTATGAGGGCGGTTTTGTACGCAGAGGTAAATATGAAGCGCCTTCTGCTGAAGACTCAAAGCGGGTACCAGATGGCTATTCTGCCAATTGATTTACAAATTCTCTATGGTCAATTAGAAAAGGTTTCCAAGACTGTTGTACAGCAGCAGGGAGCGCATCTTCAGAATGTGCTTAATGATGAAAAGACTGCACAGAAACTTCAGGAAATAAAAACTGCTGTTCAAGAGACTACAATGACAGAGGATGGGTTAAACGCTGTTCATGAACGAAAAGAAGGCCGGGATCAGTCTTCCGGAGAAGGAAAAGAAAGAAATAACGAACAGGAGGCTCCAGCCCTTGAAGATACCAGAGAGATAATTAAGGATCCGTCTCTTGGAAAAAATATAGATATATCGGGTTAATGAATGTCATCAATACTTATTCTGCTCGCTGTTTTAGTTTTAAATATTACTCTTTGGATCATTCTTTTTATTCGGCTGCGGAAAGAATTTTCTCCCGATGCAGTTTTGTATTCCATACGTGATGAAGTTGATAAGCTTATTATAGAAATTAACCGCGTGGCGGACCGCGATATAACTCTCATAGAAGCAAGAAGAAACGGATTAAAACAGCTTCTCGATGAAATAGATAAAAAACTTTCACTGCATGAATCATTGCTTAAATCTAAAGATGATGAACGTAAAATATTAAAGAGGCTTACGAAAGAGGAGTCCAAAAATGAACCGGCAATAGACTCCGGCTCGTTTAACAATCAGGTACCCGATACTCTTTTTGGCGGATCTCAAGAAACGCAAAGTTCAGGCTCTCCTCCTGTTCAGCTAACCATGCCCTCAGATAATGCGGAAAATATAGAGCGCTCTCCTTTATTACCCGTTCATCCTGTATCGAGGGCTGCCTCGGTATATAAACGCAATGAGATACCGGAACTCAATACAGAACCTATAGAAAAGATGGATAAAAAAGAAGAACCTATTCACATTACCTTTTCTTCAGATCCAATTTCACCAAAACAAGATAAAAGAAGAAGCGTGTTAAAAATGGCAGGAGAGGGCTTTACCGCAGAAATTATTGCAGAAAAATTGAAAATTCCGGTACGAGAAGTAAGTTTAATTATGGATCTATACAGCTGATGTAATATATGATTGCATGACATTATAGTATGGATGTTTGAAAAACCCGAATTCTGTATCATAGGCCTTAGAAAGATAATCCCCGCTGAAAATCAAGGATGTATCACCGCAGCAGACAAGGTTGCCCTCACGTAATAATATTGTTTTATTAGAAAATAAAGGTGCCGCGTTTATATCATGCAGGCTCATTAATACTGTACTGTTTTTTTGCTGTGCTATTTTTTTTATAAGCGTCAATAAGCTGTGCTGGCTGTTAATATCGAGATGGGTAAAAGGTTCATCGAGCAGGAGTATTTCCGTGCTTTGAGCCAGAGCCCTTGCTATCATAACCCTCTGGTATTCTCCCCCCGATAATTCAAATATTGACCTGTTTCTCAGGTGTGTTATATTCAATTCTTCAAGCTGATATTCTGCACTTTCTATGTCTTTTTTTGAATACGGTTCAATCCATGAGCTGTGTGCATACCGGCCCATGAGAACGGCATCAAATACCGAAAAAGGCCAGCTGTATTGTTCATGCTGCGCGAGTAAGGAAACTTTTTGTGAGAGGCTTTTTCTTTTGTAGCTGTCTGCATTCTTTCCGTCAAGAATTATGCTGGAACTTTTTATTGTAATCAGGCCGGGAACAGTAATTCCCGCAATGAGCGACAATAATGTTGACTTGCCGCTGCCGTTGGGGCCGAGAACACTGACAATATCGCCCTTTTCAATAAAAAGAGATACATCCTGTAAAACCTTTTTTTGAGGATTTTGCTCATAATAGGCACTCAGGTTTTTGAGTTTGATCATCTTCCTATTCCTTTTTTTCCATGCAGAAGTATTCGCAGGAAGAATGGTACTCCCAGAACTGCGGTAACAATACCGATCGGTAATTCCATGGGTGCTGTGATAGTCCGCGATAAAATATCTGCAAGCAGCAGAAGAATACTGCCGAATATCATGCTTAAGGGCAGGAGTTTTTTATGTGTACTGCCGAATAGAATTCTTATTATATGAGGCGCTATGAGTCCTATGAACCCAATGGTTCCTCCTGCACAGACAGCTGTAGCGCTTGCCAATGAGCCGGATATGAGGCACAGTACTCTTACCTTTTGGAGGGGAAGCCCGAGAGATTGAGCGGTTTTTTCACCGGATGACAAAACGTCAAGCGGTTTTGCAGTAAGAAACATTGCGATAATGGACAGCATAGAAGGTATTAGGATAATGTGTACAAATTGCCATCCCTTGCCGTTAAAACTGCCCTGAGTCCATAAATACATCTTGTAGAGTTCTTTGTCTTTCATGAGAATTACTATTGATGTAAGTGCAGAAAAGAATACTCCGAGCGCCGTTCCGGCAAGCAGCAGTCTTGAGGGTTCAAAGCTTGTCTTTTTGCCCCCTGCAATCACATACACTAACATTACAGCCCCGATTGCTCCAAGAAAAGCGCCGAGAGGTATAAAAAGGGAAAAAATGGAAAAGAGAACGGCTCCAAGTGTTGCACCCGATGAAACTCCAATGAGTCCCGGATCTGCAAGACTGTTTCTAAAAAATCCCTGAAAAACTGTTCCTGCTCCGGCAAGAAGTGCACCGGAAAGCATGGCTAGAATTGAACGGGGGAGTCTGAGTGTGAACAGTATTCTCAGGTGAAATGCTGAGTAGTTTTGGGTTTGCAAAGCAGTTAAAACTTCTGCAATCGTTACTTTTTCTGCTCCTATTACAAGCGATACGGCAAAAATAATTGCCAGCAGCGCCAATAATAGGAAAAGAACAGCTTTGAAGGGAAGTCTTTTTATTGAGAAAGACATGCGCGTATAGCTTCAACAGCCTCAGCTAAACGGGGACCGGGACGGGAAATAATGTCGCCGTTAATCTTATAAACCCTGTTGTTTTTTACAGCATAAATACTGTCCCATCCTGACCGTCCTTTTATGGTATCTAAAGTTTCCGGTGAGTCTGAAGGAAGAAGTATTACAGAGGGATTACGCGCAATAATACTTTCTTCACTTACTACAGGATAGGAAGCACTAATATCATTAAAAATATTTTGAGCACCCGAAGCTTGAATTACTTCGTTTATGAATGAAGTATTTCCAATACTCATGTAGGGAGCATTCCATACTTCCCAGTAAACACTCATAGTGCTTGCTTTAGACGGCTTTTCAATTCTTTTTTTCATTGAATCAACGAGTTTTTCTGCATTTTCTTTTTTGCCGGTAATTGCGCCGACCTCGAGTATTTCTGTGTAGATGTCAGCAATTGACTGTGCATCGGATGCGTAAACTGTAATTCCCAGTTCTGTAAGGCTTTGTACCAGGTGACCGTGCATAACTGTATTTAAGTACACAAGATCGGGTGCAAATGACAATACTGTTTCAAGACTGAACGTTTTACCGTCAAATCCTCCCACGGACGGGCAGTTCTGTGCTTCTGCAGGATAATTGCAGAAATCGGTACGGGCTGCAACCAGATTTCCTGCACCGAGGGCAAAGAGAATTTCTGTTGAAGCGGGAGAGAGTGATACGATGCGTGAGGGTGTGTTTTCCTGAGCGCTAAGAGGGTTTTGCTGTCCGGCAGATTCCGTACATTTCAAAACCATTAGTGCTGAGGCTAGCACAATGGCACACACACCAGTAATAAGCATCCATTTCTTATTCATGTATGATCCTCCAATGGATTGGTGTTTAGATTTTTAGCATTCTAACGAAAAATGGGTGCTTTGTCAGCAATAAAAGAGCAAAGAAGCATATTTATTTTGCCGATACTTATATAGAATGATGAACAGTAATAAAAAACACACAAGTGCGGCCTTTTTTCTCTTTTTCCTTCTCCCGGTTTTAGTATTTTCACAGGAATCATTTTCCTCAATTGCTTCAGCAGGCGGGTCAGAAGTTTCGCCACCAGCCGGGATCTATCATGACAGTCAAAGAATTATTGCTTTTTCAGGTGATAAGGCGGGAAATATAATTTTAAAAACGTATTACGGATGGTATTATGATGCGTATTATGAAGTTGAAAAATATCCGCTGGAAATTACCCCTCTGGAACTCGACGGCGGACTCTATACAAGATATTGGAAAAAATCTGAAGTTAGTAATGGTGCTAATACTGTGTACTGGCGTCCTTGTACAAATTTCGCAGGATTCACCATAATTCCTCCAATACCGGACGAAAGTATATACGGCTTTCTAACAACACCGGAATCGGTCTACCGCATACGCTACTGGCAGGTGTCTGTTCCCTATACAGATCAAAAGGCCTCGGTTATAGATACTGATGCTAATCTGCAGTACGAGGTGGATAAATATATTTCTGTAGGCACTCTGGTGTATACCTGCGTTAACGGGCTCGGGCTTAGGGTGCGCAATTATGACAAAAAAAGCCTGGAAAAAGCAGATATACTTGGTTTTACTGATCTAAGAATATCAGAAGACGGGCTCTATGCTGTTATGGGAGAGAGTGAATACACGTTTTTTGAAGAAGAGGATCTTGATTCTGCGGTAAAAGAACATAACAGCAGAAAAAAACCTCCGAGAAAACCGCTTTTTGAATAT
>JAKJFV010000239.1:281-3379 GCA_022704725.1 Spirochaetota bacterium | reverse complement strand
AAGGTGGAAGCCTTTCGGTGCTTGGCGACGGTATAGATTCCGCAACCGATGTTCTTGTTGCAGGAATTGCGCTTTTTATAAGTTATCTCATAAGCCGCCCGTCAGATAAAACCCATCCTTGGGGACACGGAAGAGCTGAAACTACTGCAACTATGGCTTTTTCATTCATTATTCTTTATGCAGGCCTGCAGCTGGTTTTATCAGCTCTCAAAGGGATGATAAACCGGACAGCTCCAGCGGAGACTGAATTATTATCAGTTGTCATTATAGTAATATCTATTGCAGGAAAACTGGGCTTAGCTTTTAGTCAGTATCTTCTCGGAAAAAAAGCCAATAGTGCGATTACTCTTGCAAATGCACAGAATATGAGAAACGACGTAGTAATATCGGTCTCTGTGCTTCTGGGGCTTATATTGTCATACTTTTTTACACTTCCGGTAATTGACAGTATTATTGCGCTTCTTGTGGGGCTTTGGATTATTAAAAATGCAGTAAAGCTCTTTCTCGAAATGAATATGGAGCTTATGGATGGAAGTGAAAGCAGCGAAGAATACAAAACACTTTTCTCGGTTATTAAAAGCGTAGAAGGTGTAACGAATCCTCATAAGGTAAGAATGAGGAAAATTGCTTCCATGTGGGATATTGACCTTGATATTGAAGTTGATGAAAATTTAACGGTTCATGAGGCTCATAAAATTGCAGATAAACTTGAAGAAGAAATTAAACAAGCAATTCCAGACGTGTATGATATTGTCATTCATATTGAACCGGCAGGACACCGGAGACACCACCGCCGTGAACAATTCGGTTTAAAAGAATCCGATATCACTGAATAATGCTGCATTTTATTTGAATTCCCGTAATGCTTCAGATATGATATACTTTGGCTATGTCTTACACAGCAGAGATAGTAGAGAATCGTCTTGTCGATCCGGCATTACACACAACTTCCGCGGTATATTTACGTATTGCCCTTGATGTAGCCAAGCGGATAGCATCAGGATCTTTACCTGAGGGGTCGAAGCTTTATGGGCGGTCTGTTATGGCGTCTGAATACGGAGTATCTCCGGAAACGATCAGGCGGGCTCTTAAGTTATTATCAGATACCGGCATTGTTCAGGTAAATCAAAACAGCGGTGCCGTTGTATTATCGAGCGGACTTGCAAAGCAGTATGTGGAACGTTTTGAAGAATACGACGGGGTTAAGGCTCTTCAAATTAGACTTCGCAAGGCCGTTCTTGAACATTCACAGCTTACAAAAAAAATTCACGATATGGTTTCCGATATTTCTTCAATATCTGTCCGTTCCAGTGCAAAAAGTCCTTTTACAAATTATGAAATTGATATTCCTGAAAATTCTCCCTGTGCCGGTAAATCCATAAAAGATTTGAGCTTTTGGCAGGAAACCGGGGCTACAATAATTGCAGTTAAACGCAATGATCAGCTTTATTTATCGCCCGGCCCGTATTTTTGTATGGAAACCGGAGATTCTTTAGTATTCATAGGCGACGAACGCGCTGTATATTCTGTTCAAAAATTTGTTTCAGCTTAAAACTTTTTTACTTTTACCGGGTTGACAAACTGACAACCTATCTGTAATAATAGAGTTGTCATAAGTGACAACTTGTATAAGTGGTATAAGATGTCATAATTATCTTGTTTTTAACAATTCTTAAGACGCGTCTGTTAGAAATGAGGTTTTGTCCGGCGTAAAATAGAGTTACCGAACACTACCTGTGTTGCAGATTGTCTCTGTACTTTTTTTATAGTTATATCTCTATCCGCCGGGAATAATTTTCTTGGAGGAAAATCATGAAAAAAACACTTTTAATTCTCGTAGTATGTACCGTATCTGTCTTTTCCATCTTTGGCGGTGGTAAGAAAGAAGCCAACAGTATTTCATTTGCAGGTTCAGGAGGGTATCCTCCATTTAATTTTATACTCGATGACGGATCTGTTGACGGGTTTGATGTTGATGTTGCAAAAGAAATTGCAAAACGTCTTGGGAAACAGGAAAAATATGTCACTACTTCTTGGGACGGAATAATTGAGGGCCTTCGCGCAGGCCGCTATGACGGAATCCTCGGCAGTATGGCTATAACTGATGAACGCCTCAAGGTAGTTGATTTTTCTGTTCCCTACTATTACTCAGGACCTCAGCTTATTGTAAGAAAAGACAGCGGACTTCTTGATATATCAGATTTTACACAGGATCACGTTGTAGCCCTTGTTACCGGAACAACCTTTGAAAAGGATGCCGAGCAGGCTGGTTTACGGTATAAGCTGTATGAGGATGATAATCAAACCTTAATGGAACTCATTAACGGCCGTGTAGACGGTGTATTAACTGATCGTATTGTAGGTCTTAATGCTATGTCAAAAATGAAGGGCGGCGATGCCTTAACTATAGCAGGTTCTGTTTTAAGAACTGAATCAATGGGCATTGCTTTTAAGAAAAATAGTGCATTAACAGAACAGGTTAATACTGCTTTAAAAGCAATGAAGGATGACGGTACTCTCCGGGCAATCAGTGAAAAGTGGTTTCCCGGTGAAGATATTACGGTCGAGTAAGGATACAAACGAATGGGAAATCTAATTCCTTGGGATTTCAGCGTAATTCCGCTGAAGTTCCACCTGTTCGTCCAGGCGGCAGGATATACAATTTTTATATCGTTTTTTGGGATTTTGGCAGGAACAGTAAGCGGTTTATTTGTTTCTCTAATGAAAATCTCAAAAAACAAGGTTGTTTCGGGTATTGCATCGGTGTACATTTTTGTAATACGCGGAACACCGCTGCTCTTACAGTTATTTATAATATACTACGGCTTGATTGCTCTTGTTGCAATTCCTCCCTTATTATCTGCAATTATTGCACTCGGCTTTCATAACGGTGCCTACATTGCAGAGATTTTTAGGGGCTCTATACAGTCCATCCATTATGGACAAATGGAGGCTGCCTTAAGTCTTGGAATGACAAAACCCAAGGCAATGGTTCGTATAATTCTTCCGCAGGCTTTTAAAAGAGCCGTACCACCCCTTGGAAATCAGTTTATTATAGCCCTCAAAGACAGTTCTCTTGCAAGCACCATCGCGGTTCC
>JAKJFV010000239.1:0-256 GCA_022704725.1 Spirochaetota bacterium | reverse complement strand
AGATGGGCGCCTCATCGTTTCAATACATGGAGATGCTTATAATAGTTGCCGTTTGGTATTTGCTGATGACAGGAGTTTTCAGTGTAATAATTCACAGAATAGAAAAGAAATTAAAGGTTAGTGATCGTGAACAATAGTGAAATAACAAGTACTCCAATTTTAAGTATGCAGAAGATTAATAAATGGTTCGGCCCCCTCCATGTGCTGCATGATGTTACCATGAATGTACATGAAGGTGAGGTTGTCGTAATAATAG
>JAKJFV010000238.1 GCA_022704725.1 Spirochaetota bacterium | reverse complement strand
GCGGTCAAGCAAGGGTCTTTCTTCAAAAACATCTCCTCTCCAGGATCTCTTTATTTCAGAAAGCCTGATTGGTTTTTGGTTCCCGCCGTATAATGGATCGCAGACAATACTAAGCCCGCAGTCGGTTAAGTGGACACGTATTTGATGAGTCCTGCCGCTGACAGGAGAGGCCTCAATCCAGGAATATGGACCGCATACACCGATGAGCTTAAAATAAGTTTCTGAGCTTTTGCCGAATTTTTTAGAGACTATAGTCCGGTGGCGTGCATCACCGTCAACCTGCAGAGGAGAATCTACCGTTATGTGATCCCAAAGAGGGCGTCCATAAACAAGCGCATGATAGGTCTTCGCAACTTCTCTGTTTTGAAAAGCCATGGACAAAATACGATGAGCTTCTGCATTTTTTGCATAAAGAACAATACCGGAAGTATCTTTATCAATCCGGTGAACAGCCCATAGTTTTCCCAGTTCTTCCGATGCAAGAGAATCAAGCCTCGGAGCTTCGGGATCATAACGGTCGGCGGCTACAAGGAGACCGCTTTTTTTATTTAGAACTGCTATATGATCATCATCATAGAGAATAGAAAAGGCTTTATCGGTTTTCATAGACTATAAGTATAGCATATAAAAACTTCCGAGGTAAAGAGAGCCCTAAATTGTATATATGAAGATACTGTTGGACATGGATACCCAGCTTGCGCTAAGAGATAGTTTTTTGTACAATAAAGCTTGTGTTTAAGGCATGAACAGCTTAATATTACTTTGAACAAGAATACCAGGAGTCATAATGAAGGGAAGATTCGATTTTACCGTTGATGAACTTGGGCCATGTAAAGTCCCGTCACCAATAAAGTTGTCTACTGTACAGGGCGACTATATTGCAAATTATGTAAAAGACAACGAATATGTCCGCTACAATATAGATATATACGGCGATGTTTTAGAAACCGATGCAGATGCATACGATAATAATCTTATTCAAAAAGCCGGACCTAGAGAATTATTGTATTTTAATCCAGCTCATGTTAATGCGGGTATTTGTACCTGCGGCGGTCTTTGCCCGGGAATTAACGATGTTATTAGAGCAATAGTACGATGTTTATATAACCGTTACGGCGTTCGCCGCATCAGAGGTATAAGATTCGGCTTTAAAGGTTTATTACCCGATCAAGGCTACGCCCCCATCGATCTTACTCCGGATATGGTCGACGACATTCATAAAGTCGGAGGATCTTATCTTGGAACAAGCCGCGGCGGCGGTGACCGTGTAATTGAAATAGTAGATGCAATTGAATCGCTCAATATGAATATGTTTTTCATAGTCGGCGGAGACGGCACACAGCGGGGTGCCTTGGAAATTGCAGAAGAAATTGAAAAAAGAAATTTGAAGGTTGCAGTAATTGGAATACCCAAAACAGTTGATAACGATCTCGTTTTTATTCAGCGCTCATTCGGTTTTGAAACAGCTGTAGAAAAAGCAACAGAGGCTGTATCTGCAGCACATATGGAAGCACACTCGCATATTAACGGCATAGGATTAATAAAGCTTATGGGACGGGAGGCTGGATTCATTGCTACTGCAACAGCTCTTGCCTGCCACGAAGCAAACTTCTGCCTTATACCGGAAGTTCCCTTTGACCTTGAGGGTGAAAAAGGATTTTTAAAAGAACTAGAACTCCGCCTCCAAAAAAGACATCATGCTGTTGTTATTGCAGCAGAAGGAGCTGCTCAAGAACTTCTTAATGCAACAGATGAAAAAGATGCCTCCGGCAACATAAAACTTGGAGACATTGGTCTATTTCTTAAAGATAAAATTACAGATTATTTTAAACAAAAAAAGATTCATATTAACTTAAAGTATATTGATCCCAGTTATCAGATTCGGTCTGCACCTTCAACCCCTTCGGACTCCATTTATTGTGAAAGATTGGGAAACAATGCAGTACACGCAGCAATGGCAGGAAAAACAAAAATAGTAATTGGACTTGTTCACGATAAATTCGTACACCTGCCCACAAGACTCGTTACAGCCAGAAGAAATAAGGTAAATCCGGAAGGTTCTTTGTGGCGTGATGCAATTGATGCAACCGGACAGCCGATTTTAATGGTTAATCCAAAAGAAAAAAAATAGAAATCTGCAGATCATTCCTGGTTTGTATAAAAAAGCCCTGCGTAAAGACGTAAACTTTACACAGGGCTTTTTCTTTTAGTACACTGATCAATGATTATAAATCGTATGTCTTCCCGTATTCAACAATTTCTACATCATTAAAACCGTTTAATGCCAGCTGTTCCTTAAAGAATACCTGAGCTTCGTTTTCACCATGAACCATAAATATCCTCTTTAACCTGGAAGTATCAATATTTTTAAGCCATTGAATTGTCTCTTCATAATCGGCATGGGCGCTGAAGGCATTAATCTGCTCAATATCGGCACGAACCTTATACCAGTCTCCCATAATCCGCACCTCTTCCTCGCGGTTTTGCAGTCTCCGTCCGAGCGTATTTTCCGCCATGTAGCCCACAAGCAAAACAGTATTCCGGCTGTCCCCTACATTATTAGCAAGGTGATGCAGAATACGCCCTGCTTCGCACATACCGTCGGCACTAATAATAATCATGGGTCCGGGTCTGTCATTCAGTGATTTTGACTCATCAACACTGGTAACAAAGGAAAGAGAATTAAAACCGAAGGGATTTTTGTGGTGCGTAATAAAGGCCTCATGGGTTTCCTGATCGTAGCATTCAGGATGAATTTGAAAAATACTTGTCGCATTCGTCGCCATTGGTGAATCAACATATATTGGAATCTCAGGAATTTTTTTCTTATCCACGAGCAAATGAAAATAATACACAAGCTCCTGCGTCCTTTCTATTGCAAATGACGGAATAATAATTTTGCCCTTTTGATCCACAGCCTTACGTACAATCCGGGCTAATTCGTCCATTGCGACCTGAGCATCCTCATGAAGTCTGTTACCGTAGGTGCTTTCAATAATTAAGTAATCCGGGGGCGGTACATTTATAGAAGGATCACGGATTATAGGCTTCTTTTTCCGGCCTAAATCCCCGGTATATAAGACATTTATGTCGCCGCCGTCCTGTGACTGGCCTTTCAAAGTAAGGCTTGCAAAGGATGATCCTAAAATATGGCCTGCATCATAAAACTCCAGCTGAACGTCCGGTGCAATGAACATTTTTCTATTATAAGAAACTGTTACAATCTGATTAGCGGTTTGAACAACTTCCTTCTCGGTAAATAAGGGTTTCCAGGTAAAATTTTCACCTTTTTTTGCCGCCTGTTTCCGCAAATATTCAGCATCACGCGACTGAATATGAGCACTGTCCATCATAATGAGGTTAGCAAGATCTCGCGTTGCAGGTGT
>JAKJFV010000237.1 GCA_022704725.1 Spirochaetota bacterium | reverse complement strand
CTCTGCATTCATACTGTGAGAAATATCAAACACAAAACTTACCGCTGTTCCCGTCTTTTGAACGGGGACAGAGCTTGTACCCCAGGAGGGATTACTGAGTGCAAAAATCAAGGCAGTCCAGGCAAGCACAAAACAAAGGGTTCTTCCGTATAAGGCCTTTTTCAGCGAAGCATACTTTTTCAAAGACAACAAATCATCACCGTAAAGTACCCCTAATGAGCGGGTTATTCTTTTTATATAAAAAACTGTATACGAAACAGAGGGAATAACAGCAAAAAGAGCAAACAAAAATTCCGGTTTATCAAATGAAATCATATTATAACCCTCATATATACGCGTTTTACAAACCAGACGAAACAAAGACAAAGAGCCGATATCAATATAAAAGTGTCGAAGTAATAATCCTTTTTTCTTTCATAGTAGTAGCTTTGTGCAGTATTTTGAGTTTTTACAATTTCGATTAGAGCCTGAGACAGTGCGCCGGCTGAGTCCGCCTTATAATACATTCCGCCTGTTTCAAGAGCAAGGGTCTTAAGCAGTGAATCATCAAAACGGGAATCAAGAAAACCCGAATACTTTTTTCCTGTTTCATAATCATTGTACTCTATGGGAACAGTTCCTGTCGTTCCAACTCCAATTGAGTAAATACTGATATTTGATTCAGCGGCCAGTTTCATAGCTGTAAGCGGGTGAATATCGCCTGCATTATTCTCACCATCGGTTAACAGTACAATACACTTTTTAACAGAACTCGAGGAGGCAAGATGATAGACAGCAGAACTCAGGCCGACACCGATTGCAGTTCCGTCTCCAAGATCACCGATAGAAAGAGACTCGAGCTGTGATTTGAAAAGAGCATGATCTTCTGTTGTACTTACGAGCGCAACAGCTTCAGATGCCATTGCTATTAATCCGAAGGCTGTACCGGGCATAAGATCTACAGCATTGGTAATTATCTGTTTGGCAGACGATAAACGTGATACGGAACCCATATCCAGGGCGGCCATCGAAGGACTTGTATCAACTACAAAAACGATCTCCGCACCGCGGGATGTAAAAATTTTTTCCTGCCTGGATATAACGGGGCCAGCAAGGGCAATGACAAAACAAAGAAAGGCTGTGTAGAGAAAAATCTTAGAAATAATAGAAGCTGCTCTGAATAAAGAATGCTTCCATTGAAATGCTTTTCCTTCCCAATCTGCAAAAGTAAGCGGAAACGATATATTCTGTAAAATTGAGAATTTATGCAGAATGTGGTACAGAGGAATAAGGAAAAGACAAAAAAAAGCGGAATAATGTTCGAACTCAAGCATCGGCTGCTTCTCCTTTTTCAAAAAAGAGCAGAAGCTCAGAGGCCTTTTGTATAAGTCTTTTTCTTTCGTCTGAACCCAGAGTATGAGCATCCTTCTGCACACTGGAAAAACGTATAAAATCGCAGCGTAAAAACAACTCATATAAGCGGTGAACGGCTTCATGCTGATCAGAAGTGAAGGTTTCCTGGAACCGTTCATTAAATAAGCCCTGTAATTCATCCGTACAAGCACACGAAAAGGGAAGGAAAAAGCGTTTTTCAAGAAAGGTTCGTAAGATCGCTACAATTTTAAGTGCAAATTCCGAAGGTGAAAGTTCAGATCCCTTTTTTTGAAGTTTTTTAATTTCGCGCAGGCTCTGCTTTAGATTCACCGACATGAAAAGGAAACGGTACAAAGATGCAGCTTTTTTTGCCAGTTTTTCAAATTTCAGAAAAATATACATAAGTAAACCAATAACAAGTACAAGAAGTGTTGCAATTCCATAAAGCACATAGGTCGTTCCGGGAATTATGACAGGACCTTGAGGCGGACGAATAGCATCGGACGGGTAACGTGAAAGAATAGGCATCACTGAAAAAGAGGGAATATCAATATGAACAGCAGAAAAAGACGCCTTGACTTGTACCGTATTGTCACGGGAAGCATCTGATTCATATACGGTACTTATGAGTTCTCCCAGATCAAAGGGCGGAACATCAATTAATCCTGTTACATACGGATAAAAGGTAATTGTTAATACATAGGTGTTTTTTTGCGGCGCATTAGAATTTTCACTTATTTGTATACTGGTACAGTCACAGTCAAAACCTGCTGCAGTAAAAAGAGCAGGGGCAGAAAACGAAAATGATCCATTCTCCGTCAAAGCAGAAAGATATGCATCATTAGAAGTAAAAGTATACAAGGCCTTTACTTCATCACCGACAAAAAACTCCCCGGGTATAAGTGAAAAAGAGGATTCCCCGGCTGGAATAAAAGAGACAAAAAAACACATCAAAAGTAATAAGGCTGCAGGAATTTTTTTCATGCGCGTGCATCCCTTTTAATTGAAAAAAACCGTGAAAGGCAAAGAGAACAATCGTCTGCAGTAGAAATAGTAAGGGTGCGCACTCCCCGTTTTGAACAAAGAGCTGTCCAGCGGTCAAGATGATTAATGCCTGCCTCTCTCCACGCTTTTTTAAAAGCATTATTTGAAAGAGGAAGAAGCTGTCTTTGTGCCGATTCCGGATCAAGAAAAGAAAGAGTTCCAACATCGGGTAATTGTGTATCAGTTTCATCGGTAAAGCGGATCGCCGCAACATCGTGTTTAAGTGCAAGACGGGCCAGCTCTGTTTCATAGCCCGAAGATCTGAAATCTGAAAGAATAAAAATTAAAGAACGCTTTTTTAGGATTTTTCCTGCTCCCCGCAATGCATTTGAAAGTACCGATCCTTTGAAAGAAGTCCCGGATCTCGACTCAAACCGGGAAAGAAGGACCATGGTCTGATCCTTACCGCTTTTTGGAGAACAGGAAAATGATATAGCGCCGTCAAAAAAGACAGCACCAACGGGAGAAGCATTATGCTCGGCAGCAAAAACTAAAAGAGAGCCTGTTTCATAAGCCTTTTGCATACGGGAAAAGCCGCCGCTTCCGGTATCCATAGATAAGGAAGTGTCGCAGATAATAAATATAATAAACTCCCGTTCTTCTTCAAAAACCTTAACAAAGGGCTTACCCATGCGGGCTGTAACATTCCAGTCTATTGAACGGACATCATCGCCCCTCAAATACTCTCTAACCCCTGAAAACTCAATGCCTTGTCCGCGGTATAAAGAACGGAAAGACCCAAGACGCATGCCCTGTGCAATGCTTAGTGCCTGCAGACGAAGCTGCTGAGCCCGTTTTGCAAGTGTTGATCGATCTTGAGAAGAATGAGACATGGAAGCAGAAGACTTTTTTCTCATTAATTAAGGAACCGGTATGAAAGAAATTATTTTTGCTACAAGATCATCGCTTGTCACGCCATCTGCTGCAGCTTCATAAGAAAGAACGAGGCGGTGACGCAGTACCTGCACGGCTGCTTTTTTAACATCTTCGGGCAGTACAAAGTTGCGGCCTTCAAATAAAGCATTTACTTTTGCG
>JAKJFV010000236.1 GCA_022704725.1 Spirochaetota bacterium | reverse complement strand
TTATCCTCAGGCCGCCTCCAAATAGGGTTCCCGTTTGCATCAAGCACATTGGTAATGTGGTTCAATATGGTTTCATTAAAAAACCAGCAGCAGTCCTTTCTTTCCTCAGGCTTTACCTTGAGTTCTGCATCTCGAAAATCAATATAGGTGAGCTTGTCGATAGTCGCACCTTTAATCACATGACTTCCAATATTCTCAGCATGAAAAGCTCCGGTAAAAGGGGCAGCATTAGCAATTAAACACTGCTTATCGAATTCCTGCCCGTAGGTTTCAGTAAACTCATCCATGAAGATTCTCCCCAAATCAGTGTAAGAGTCTTCTTCAAACTCATCAAACCAGGGGATGTAGCCTGCAAGTGTGTAGGCCTTTAACTCCTTGCGGACAGGCGCATTGGGCTTACTTGCCTGAATCTGCTGACCATAGTTTGTAAGCCAGTTTAATACTAAGCCTCCGTTATCCCGCTCTGGAATAAAGATACTCGGTCCTGCCATCGGCCTATTAGTTACGAGGTTCATCATGACAGACTTTTTGGCAACATCGCTCATGATAACTTCTTCATATATAGGATTAATAAGGAACTGGTCATTGGTTGCCATGTTACCCATCGGCTCCCCAAGAACAGCCTTATTCCTATTAATCTGAAATCCCTTTTCCCGTGTCCATTCAAAGTCCGCTGGATTATTCCAGTTTTCACTCTTCAGATTTGGTGTACAGCGTAACGATCCCAAGGTCTGAGTGTCACCTGTCCATGCTGCAGCAAGAGCCTTCCCAAGCTGATACATCACTTCTTTCCTTGAAAGCTCCTCAGGATGACTCATCTGATTTTTCAAGGTATCGCGGAATGATTTTATCGCTTCCTTTATACCTTCATTTTCTGTCGTTGTAGCGCTTTCTATGCTTTCAAGTCCTTTCACAATACTTTCCAGTAAGACTTCTTTTTCTGCAAAGTATGATGCCGCCTGTTGTGCATCAGTAAAACCCGAAGGGGTCATTTTCTTCATATCCTCAAGTTGTTTTTTAAGCGCAATTATCTGCGGATTCCCCACTATGTATACCTCCTGTTATAAGCGAAAAGAAATCGTAGCTTTTCTCTACATCCTCAACCGTGTTTTTACCAAAGGTGTTCTCTACTGTTGCAAAAGGGTTCTGCGGTACATTACAAATACTGAACTCCAATAATTCCTGCTGCCTAAAAATAACTTCCGCCTTCTCATCCGGTGTTTTCTTTTTATCAACAAACTCAACTTCTTTAAGGAGTAGGCCAACACTTCCGCTTCGAATCGAACCGTACTTAACACGCTGTCCAATACTCCAGCCGAACTGGTCAAAGGATTTATCATTGAATACAACATCCCCTTTTAGTTCAGTATCGCACGTAACATTTTTAGCATACCCGATCGCAGGTATTGCACTGTTATGAGCCCATAAGATCACTGGGTTACTCTTGTAATGCTCAAGCTCCCATCCGCACGGATCAATGCGCTCTAAACTTCTATCAATATCAAAACTGGAAAATACCCAATGAAACATATCATCGTCAATTTCAGCTTTCACAAATGGAACAAAGCAGCGTAATTCAATTGTATCTTGGATTTTTCCTGCCTTATTCGCATTCTGTTTCAAAAAATCAAGAAGAACCGTATAACTCATGTTTACATAGCCCTTACTATCCTTTGTTCTTAAAAACACTCAAAACTCCTTGCATATGTGTATCCATAGGAAGAGGCAATTCTTATTGTTTCAAACGAATTCGACACTCCCAATTTTTTCATAATCCTTGAACGTAAACTTGCTACTGTTCCGTGAGCGAGTTTTAAGTTTAAGCATATTTGTTTAATAGACTTACCATTTACCATAAGAGCCAGCACTTCAATTTCTCTTTTTGTTAAGCTCCCTACACAATCCGGCATCAGTAAATACTCTCTCTTTTCTAATGCATCCCTTATATTATCAGGAATTACTTTTCTTCCTTCAAAAGCAGAACGCAATTGATCAATAAAAGTTGTATCTTCTCCTAAATAGTAGATTATACAATTGCATCCGCATCTCATAAGCCGTAATCCAAAATACCGTTCACAAACATCATCCATAATACAAAAGACTTTGATTGTTGGATGAATACTAATAATTTTTTTAAACTCTTCTTCAATGAATAAGCCGAATATATATCTGTCAATAACAATAAACTGTTCCTGTTCTGGACAAAGATTACTCAGAATACCTTCTACAGAGTTTACTGTAACAAAGTCCATATCAGGGCAAAATGATTTTATAATTTCTTTTAACGAATCATTAACAAATCTAAATCTTGAAGCAATAATACATTTACTCTCACTCATGCTTATTTTCCTCAATACCTGCTAGTTTGTTAGGTCTCCACCATGTATCACCCCATGGCTTTGGAGGGAGGCCTCGTTTTTTTAGTACATCATTAATCGTAATAAGTCCTGCATTAATTTCTTCAATATCTCTTTTCGATTGTTCATCTTCGCTTTCCTGCAGCTCAGGAATCATACTGATATCAAAACTACCTCTCTCCTGTAATCTAAGCCGGTCAAAAAACTGGACATTAGCAATCTGCTCAAAGTTCTTGAGCATTGGTATCAGTGTATACTTCCATAACGCAGCATGCTGCTCTCTCGTGTCTGTGCCTGATAAACTCGATTTTGATTCATGGATATTTGCAACTCTCGGCGGTATTCCGTACTTCGCAAGTATGGTATATAGATTCCATTTTTTTATATCAAAAAGTTTTAGGACATCTGGATTAAGTGTTAATTGCTGATAACTGGTTCCTTTTCCAATAACAGCAATCTTCCGTTTTGTACCTTTCCCATAACGTGATTCCCACCTCTTTTCAATCTGGTCAGCTTCTTCTTCCCGAATAATCTGATCAGTTTTTAGTAATCCTTTTGGTATACCTCCTTCTTTTAATAAATCAGTATTAGATTTACCCGCAAGTACATCCTGCTCAATTTCCATAGCAAGACTCACTAAGGGGCAAACACCCCGCCATCTATTCCAAGGATTCCAGTCCTTAAAATGCACAACCTCATCGCTCAGGATCGTGAACGGTCTTTGTCCTTCATCGCCCTCATAAAACCACCTGACTATTTTCCCGCCTGATATTTCATGATTCATAAGCCTGGGATTCAATATGGTTAAAGAGGACGGAACACCGAAAGTATAATCATTGCCGAAATACCAAAAAGCTTCACCTTCCAAACTCCACCATGCCGCAGTTTGTTTCCAAAGATCAAAGCAGCTCACATTTTGGTTTGGTCTTTCAAAGAGTTTTGCAGAAGGAGTTGAAGTAGCAACTGAATTATTTAGCTTAACGTTGTATGAAGTTCTTCCAATATTGCGGATAAGAATATCAATGGCAATGCTCACCCATGCATGTTGGAGGTAGGTGTCTTTAATTACTTTTTGATTATG
>JAKJFV010000235.1 GCA_022704725.1 Spirochaetota bacterium | reverse complement strand
GGACAGAGCTTCTTTTTAGAACAGGCCTGCAGGTCTATAACACTTTTCAAAAAAGGACAATTCCCGTATATAACAGGCTCTCTTTCTGCTGATAATGCCTCTGTAGAGCTTATAAATAATGACAGAGTGCTGCTTGCAGGTCATTATCAAAGTTTTTTTGACTATGGCAAACTAGCGTATCCGGACTCGGCTTTTTACAAGTTTTCTGTTTCCATGGGTCCAAACGAAACTGCATACACAGAAGAGCATCTTCCGCGTTTTGCACAAAACTATGATACGGTCATTATGTGTGTTTCAAATGCACAGGATGTCCGGGTTGCAAAAGCCCTTGCCGCGACCAAGGTACGCCTCATAATTGTTTCCATAATGGCTCCTGTTCATGCCTTCGACATAGACGCAGACACCATACTCCTTGCTTACAGTTATTCTCCCTATTCATTTGAAGCAGTATTCTCTGCTCTTAAGGGTGATTTTGAACCGCAGGGAATCCTCCCCCTCCAGCTGCTTCCGGCTGAGTATAAGGAATAAGAAATGATCAGCTGCGAGTCTTTAACAAAAAAAGATCTGACTCATGTTGTAGCTTTTTTATCGGAATATGAACAAACGTGTGTTGCTCTTATGAGCAGGCTGATCGATCAGGGGCAGCCCGTTATGCCGCCGGCTAAGTTTCCATACCGGGTTCTTAGAGATGAAGGCTCAGAGATTCATGGTGTTGTTATGATTTCAAGTACAGGGCTTGTTCTGCATTGCTTTTCTTCAAATTGTATTATCAGGGCACAGACAGAGCCCTCATCTTTCTTGCCGTTAAAGCAATTACTTACATCGTTCCCGCTTTACTGCATCATGGGTTCAAAAGAAGGGACAGAGCTGCTGCAGAATTTGTACGGAAAAGAAACACGATGCAAACGTGAATATGAGCTGCTTACCTATGCAGACACTGAGTATGAAAAATTCGAAGATAAACTTTCCGCGCTTCCCATACACCGGTGCACAGAAAAGGATGCAGATTCTTTGTTTCCGCTGCAGAAAGAATACGATAAGGTGGAAGTCATCCCCGACGGCGACACATTGAATGAGACTGCAAGCAGGCTTAACCTTGTGCGTCTTCTTAAGAGTCAGGAAATATTTGCAGTAGTACAGGACTGCTGTTTGTGCGCTAAGGCCGGCACGAATGCACAAGGGCTCAAATGGGTACAGATTGGGGGAGTGTATACTGATATTTCCTGGAGGAATAAGGGGTTTGCCCGGCTTTTAGTTTCTTACATAGCCCACAGCTTTTATTTAAGAGGAAAAAACGTTACACTGTTTGTCCGCACCGATAATGAAAGTGCAAAACGCGCCTACCAAAAGGCCGGTTTTACGTTTAATTCATATTACACAATTTTATATTATAACTGTTAAGGAAATTTATTTATGAGTTTTATTGATTTTGAAGATGTAACCTTTGCCTATACACCTGTTGAAGGAGACCTTGATGCAGAAGGAAAGCAGATAATTCCTCCTGTCTTATTTGATCACTTTACCGCAAGTCTTCCTTCATCCTTTGTCAGCATTGTCGGGCCGAACGCCTGCGGTAAATCCACCCTTATGCTGCTTGCCTCGGGAAGGTTAAAACCAATACGCGGTACAATCCGCTTGTTCGGAAAAGACCTTAGTACGATTCATGATGAAAATGAAAAAAACCTTCTGTCGTCATTTATTTATCAGAATATGGAATTTGAACAGGATGAAAAACTGGCAGACCTATTAATGCAGGTATATGAGGCCGGCGGTCATGCACAAAAAAGCGGTGATTTTTATAAAGACATTATTTCTGTTTTTGAACTTAGCAGCATAACCGCAAGAAAGCTGAACGGACTTTCAAAGGGCGAGATTCAAAGAACCTTATTAGCATTCTCTGTTCTCTACGGTTCAAAGAGTATTTTCATGGATGAACCAATGTTCGCTATGGAACAAAAACAAAAGGAGTCCTGTCTGGACTTTTTAAAGCATTATTCAAAAGAAAAAGGGATTCCGGTATATATATCTATGCATGAACTTGAATTAAGCAGAAAATATGCACAAGACGTTCTTTTAATATACCCCAACCGCGACATGACCTTCGGCAGCCCCGATGAGGTTCTCGTTCCCGAAGACCTTGAAAAGGCCTACGGAATTCCTGCGGTCCTTTTAAAAGACAGCGAAAATCTTACAAGAAAAAACCTAAAAGAGTTATCTGAGCAGACTGTACAAAACACTTAATCCAGCAGTTCACCGTCACGTTCAATAACACACTCGCTTCCGTCGGTGTAAATCACCGTGATTGTCGGATTTTTAACAAGACCGTCAAGATGAATAAGAGACTGCGCGTCCCCGTCATAGTTGGAGCCTATAGCAAAGTGGCAGGTTTTAAATGCTTTCTCATCTTCAAGCATATTGCCGGTAACCGCAGCGGCAGGATTCAGTCCTATACCCAGCTCGCCGATATTCCGCGCATTTTTTGCATAGATATTTCCGTATCCGAACGGAAGCTTGCCGTCTTTTTCCATCTGTAGAGCCTTTTGCTCAGCCTGCGTTATGGTGTCTAAAAGCTGTTCTGCATCGCTTTCTTCTCCCTCCGCTGCGGGTTTTGTGCTTTTTATTGATGCAGCAAAACCGTCTATAACTTCTACTTCTATTGGATTGCGGATTATTATGTCCTTTGAATTCAGTGTGATGGAACCGTCATAAACAATTTTTCCCTGACACCCCGTACCCTTTCCTGTTCCGACAACAGGAGAAATAAAAACTTCACCTGCAGGAATATTTCCGCCGCTTCCGGCTTGTGTAAAATCGCCGTCATCCGACATAGGTTCTCTGTTTAAGACGGGAACAATAATATTGGTACCGGATGGAGACGTAATGCGAATCTCTTTTGCACCCCGCATTGCCTTCATAAGTTTATTACAGCGGCTTTTAAGTTCGTCATAATCTATACAGACAGTGCGATCAAACATGTCCAAACCTATGCCCGGCGTCCATACCGCCCTCATGTTTTTTTTACCATCCATGAGATAATGAAAAATATGATCATGTTCGCGTCCGTCTGCATCGTGGTAAGGATTTACTATTGCGTGCTCATCTTTCCCGAGTTTATTTGCAGAAATTGAAAAAAAGACATCCGGTTCTCTTTTTAAAGCTTCAATCACTTCTTTATCGGCGTAATCAAGTAAAGATTTTTCTTTTTGGACAACAAGTTCAACAGATGCGCCGAACTTCTTTGCACTTTCAAAAAGAGCCTTGCTGATATCAGATACTTCCTTAGACGGATTTGTTACGATCAATACTTTCTCGCCTTTTTTTACACCGCACACCGTCTTAATAACTACGTCGGCAGATTTTGTAATACTCATTTTTTATCCTTTTATTCAACAATAATATATACTTTTTCTAAAGAAGACTGTGAAGCTGTAAAATTCAAATTTACATCGCCAG
>JAKJFV010000234.1 GCA_022704725.1 Spirochaetota bacterium | reverse complement strand
CCCTTGAAAAGCACCGCAATCAACTAAAAAAATTCTTCCATTTATTTCAAATACATGCTTTGATCCTGTTACTTCCTGAGCTGCTCCCAAAGAATATAGTGTTACGCCCATAAAACCTTCCTTTATTTAAAAGTGTACCCTAAATACTACAACTGAATGATTAAAATCGCAAGTAAAATTACTAAAAATCCCTTGCTTTTAAGCTCTCATTTGATATAATCAATAGCGAGGTTTACTTTGTATTCAAGAACATATTTTAAAACACCGGATACACTCGTTAAAAACGGCAAAGCAGTTTTCGGGTCTTTTGAAGAATCGCCGAAGAGTCTTGATGTACGGGGTGTTTGGTTTCCTTTTGGAGTGCTTCCCTTCCCGCCTTTTATTACAAATTTAAGAATAAGAAGTACCTTGTTTTTTGAGTTTAGTACAGACACTTTTATAGGCAGTTTGGAACTCCTCGATGCAAAAATGGTAGGATACTTAAAATTTGTTATCTGGGACAGAGCAACGGGCAAAAAATATGCTTACAATAATTTTATGGGCTTACGCAGACGCCTTATACCAAAAAACCTGAGTGCGGCAGTCTGTGCAACCTTTAGTAAAAACCGGTATGTACGCATTGCCTGGGATAGAAGTATTAACCGCTTTTCCTGTATTTTCAGCATGAAAGGCGACAATGTACGCCCCAGCATCTCTGGAACCTTTATATCATCCTTTGACGGCAGTCTTTTCTCCCAATTAACATCTGTAAGTCCCGCACCTTCATTCAGACGCTGTTCGGCTCTTTATCAGATGAGTAATGAATTTAAAGGCGCCTTTACCAGCTGCCAAAGAGATAAAAGAGAAGAACTGTACGAACAGAAAGGGCTTTTTTTATTTGGAATTAAAAGAGCTTATTACAATTTACGCCACAATGAAGATACTCTGACAGCCCAGGGAATAGTTAAGGGTAAACATGTTGTTTTTAGAATTTCTACTGCAAACAATGATGCGTTTGTACCAGATATGTATAATGAAAACGTTCTCATCGTTGACGGTGTAAAGACGCTTCTGCCTCCGGTTAAAATAACAAGGCCTTCAGGGTTTCAGGGAAAATGGATAATTCAAGATACAGAAAGCATGATAGACCTTTCATTTACGCCCCGTTCGGATGATCTTAGACTTTTCAGTATTTTTATACTTCATGCACGGTACCATACCATTCAGGGATCGTTCAGCGGTGTTCTTTTGACAAAGAATGCAGAAGAAATAAATCTAAAAGATTTCACCGGTATAGCCGGGAAACAGCGTATCCGCTTATAAACGGAGATATATATGAGTGACCAGAAACAAAATAAACCGAAAGCAGTATATAATCCTGGTGAACTCGACAAAACAAGAAAAAATATTGGTGAAGTTTCGAAAGAAGAAGCATTAAGAGTTGCAAAACTGCTTGGCGGGCAGGTTGGTGTTGAAAAATCGATAGACACATCTGAGGCTCTTAACAAACGAAAACGAACCTATGCGCACAAAAATGATTCGTCCAGTCAAACTCAGCCGGCTGCGGCTCCTCCAAACCCCATAATTCAGCAAAAAGCACAAGCACGAACCAGCCTCCCCTTTATTAACTCAAAAGAAAAATCATTAATAGACAAGCTTATGGCAAGTCCTGAATACCGGATTAAGCCAAATTACGGATTTCTTTCTTTTATTATGAATTTACGAAAGGGCGGGACAGAAAGGGTTCTGCCGGATTTTGTTCTAAATACTCTTCATAACCATCTTGGGCATATACAAAAATTCAACACCTCAATTAAGCATTTAGTAAATCATGCAAACGAAACATATAAACAGCAGATAAAACAGACGCCAAGCGTTTTTTTTAAAACAATAAAGTTTATAAACGAATGGGATCTTAAAGAATTACGGGATGCTTACGCAGAACTTGAAAAAAAAGCAGATGAATGCACCGTTACCATGCTTATTCCTTTTACAAGAATACTGTACCGATCTCTGTTAACAATATATTTTCTTGGGGACACAAGAATTATTTCGTATATAAAAAAAGTATATGCAGATATTATTCCCTACATTACAACCTCGCATGAAACCTTATTTCAATATGCAAAAGACGCTGCGTCCGAATGGTTATATATAAACGGACAGATAGTCAAAGGATTGTATCCCCTGCTGCTGCGTATGTCATGCGCACAATATGAGGAATATTCAAGTTTTTTTACGACAAGAATTTCAAAGATTCTTACCTTTTTAGATATGACGAAGTATGACCTAATTTTACCGGGAAAAGAGCAGGATGAAGAAAAAATAAGCAGCACAGAAATTTCTTCTAATCAGACTGATAATAACCTGTCTCCTGATGATGAAGAGGCAGCCGATAACGAAAACAAAGGACAGGATAAGCCGGATTTAGAAGAAACAAAAACAGAGAAAAAGGGCGAAGCACCGTCAGAACTAATAAAAAGAGGCATTGAACTGCTCGACACCCTTTTCCCGGAAGCGGGCTGGAATATAATTCACACAAAACCGGATATGTACCCTTACTTTCAAACACTGTATTCATTTACAGACGGGTTCAACCTGATTGCACCGGAAAACCCCATGCAGATTACTATGATTCTGCAGAGAATTCTTGAAGATTTCTTTGTAGCATGCAGGAATATTAAATTCAGCATAGATAAGGAACCTGACTTTCTGGTCTTTGAAGATAATCTTACAAACATTTTTTCTGAATGGTCTCTCTATAGAGAGCAAATATGTGAAAGATTATATTTATCAGAATTGAAAGATTATGTTAATCATATATACACCCAGTCGGACTTTGGTATATCACCGTATGCAAAAAAGAAGCTTTCAAATCTTTTATGGCAGACTAAATACCTTTTTCTGCCGCATCTGTCATTTGAACTCATTTTCATGGAACGGCCCGACAAAGATGCTACATATAGGCCGATGCCGAAGAGGGTTGAATATCTAAAATCTATTTTTTCTGTACTTATAAGCCGTGTTGATCAAAGCGGTGATTCATTACTGCATGACAAGGCTAAGGCAAACGAAGACACTCACGGGGCAGCAAACCTTTTTGCCCCCTACCGTTTTGATGTTCCGAATGTAATTTCGAGAAGAATCGATGTACTTTTGGGCGGCAAAAAATCTAAAAACGGCAGCAACTTAAATCTATTAAAATATACACTCTGCATAATAGCTGTACTCGATTGGTGGATAAATAATGCAGAAAGTCCCGGTTACATAGATGCAGGGAAAATACCCTACCGTGTCTCAAAAGAGGACGGCTCTCCAATTTTCTCTGTTCCGACACGCAATGACCAGAACACTCTATTTTTAAACAAACTAAAAACAAGAGACCAGAGCAGATCTAAAACAAATGACGAACAAAAATAGATGTGATGATTAAAGCTGTTTTCCTGTAAGAATTTTTTCTTTAAACCGTTCCAGATCCTTACCCTCAA
>JAKJFV010000233.1 GCA_022704725.1 Spirochaetota bacterium | reverse complement strand
GGTTCTTTCCCCTGGTGCAACCTCGTTCGGCATGTTTATGAATGAGTTTGACCGGGGAAATTCGTTTAAAAGAGTTGTTACTGATCTTTTTTGCTAGTGTAAAGATATCTTTTAATCTTCTGACTGGCAGTTTTCTCAAACTCTTTAATATACTTAACTGCATTGAGTTTTGATATTTTATTCACTTTCTGATTAACAAAAAACTGAATCTCAGACAGAACATCTTCCTGTAAATAAAGAAGATCATCTTTTATATCAGTCAGTGCATTTCCTGCTTTTTCAAGAATCGTTTCCTGATGTTTTTTCACCAGTTTATCCTCATCAAGCTGTACGAGTGCAACAAGTCCATTTTTATCTTCGACTACCAAAGATTCAGCAACAAAAGGGTGCTGATTAAGTACAAATTCAATATCCTCAGGATAAATATTCTCTCCTGCAGAATTGAGAATCATATTCTTTAATCGTCCCTTTATGGATAGACGATTTTTTTTATCAATAATCCCAAGATCACCGGTTTTAAACCATCCTTCACCCACCTCATCATCTTTTGTGGTAAAAACCGACTTTGTCAACTCAGCATCTTTATAATAGCCTTTCATAACATTGTCGCCTTTTGCTACAATCTCCCCTATTCCTGTTTCCGGATCAGGATTGAGTATAGCAAGTTGTATTCCTTCAACTACCGGTCCTACTGTTCCTGGAACCGTTATTTTTGGTCCTGAACCTGCAAGAAGAGGAGCTGTTTCTGTTAGGCCATAACCAATAGCGTATTTAAATTTTGCTTCCTTCATGAATACTTCAACTTTGGTATCAACCTTTGCTCCTCCTATTCCAAAAAAGTTAATTTTCCCGCCGAAGGTTTTATTAAGCGATTTTCCTGCTATTCGGTGAAGTACTTTCCTGAAAAACGGGATGGCATACAATTTTTTCATTTTTTCATTTTTAGTCAGATTCGGATAAACCTTATTCTTATAGATTTTTTCCATAATCATAGGAACACTCAAAACAAGGGTTGGTCTAATTTTTTTAAAAGCAGGGAGAAGCGTTGATACAGTGGGAGGTTTACCAAGATAGTATACGGAACTTCCATTAAGCATCTGCATAACAAATCCAATAGTAAACTCATATACATGAGAAAGGGGTAAAAAGGATAAACAGCGGTCACGCTGATGAACACGATGAACTGTTTGGCACTGAACTGCATTATAAATAATATTTTTATGAGATAAAACAACACCTTTAGAGCGGCCCGTAGTTCCAGAGGTATAAATAATTGAGGCTGTATCATCTTCCTGTATAAGATTTAACTCATTTTCTGCAGATTCCAGGGACAGAGCTTTAAGCTCTTCTTGTGAGGCAGAATTGGGGGACAGAGCTTTAAGCTCTCCTTCTGTGGTAGAGTTGGGGGACAGAGCTTTAAGCTCTTCTGCTCGTGCAGATTCTGGGGACAGAGCTTTTTGCTGAGCGTTAAATTCCTTCTGATTATTTCGAATTAATGAAAAATCATCTAATTTAATAATCAGAGGGAGTACCGTTTCAGTTATTGAATTAAGGCGGGAAGCCATTTTTCCAGAAACAAACATTACCTTTACTTCCGCATGCAGTAAAATTGTTTCAACTTCCGACAATGAAAAATCCGGTAAAAGAGGAACAGCGATTAATCCTGAATTAACGATACCAAAATAAGCAGCACCCCAATTAGGCATGCTCGTACTATAAATAGCAGCCTTATCGCCCTTTCGCAAACCTATATCATACAGCTGCCTTGAAACATCCATGGATCGTTGGTGCAACTCATTATAAGTTATTACTTCACCATCAATTAGCCCAAGCGCATTCCTTTTCCCAAATTTACTAACGGAATTTGAAAGAAGAGCCGAGAAAGTATAAGAACCAAGGTCTTTAAGTGTCTGCATAAGATACTCCTAAGCCCGCGAAAGTAGATGTAAACAGTATCTCCATCCTTAAGATACAGGTAAAAACCGATAATAGCAAGGAAAAAGAGAGAGTTGAGGGACAGAGCTTTAAGCTGGAGCTTTAAGCTGAACCTAACGCTCCCTGTACAGGACGTAAAGGGGCTGGCATATAAAAAAGCCGTGCAGCTGGTGCACGGCTTTAATTTTACCAAACCTTGGTTCTTAAGAAGGTGTCGTTGCGTTCATATCCTACTGATATTATTCCAACAGGCGTTTCGCAATATTTTTCAATAAAATCAACATAGTCGCGGGCAGATTTCGGCATAGCATCATACAACCGGCAGTTTTTTAATGACTGTTTCCAGCCCGAAAACTTTTGCAGTACAGGTTTAGCCTTATTGAGAGCTTCTATTGATGTGGGGAAATCCACTACTTTCTGTCCGTCAATTTCATAGGCTACACAGGCTTCAATTTCATCCAAAGTATCGTAAATATCAAGGTGAGTTAAGACTAATTCGTCGATTGAGTTTGTCTGGCATGCATAGCGGAGTGCTACGAGATCCAGGTATCCGCATCTTCTGGGCCGGCCTGTTGTTACGCCGTATTCTCTTCCTGTTTCGCGTACATAATGATACAGCTCGCTCTGTGTTTCTTCACAAAATTCTGTCGGCATTGGTCCGTTTCCGACACGGGTAGAGTAGGCTTTGAATACTCCCAGGATTTTATCAAGACTTCTCGGTCCTATGCCTGCACCGATTGCAGCTCCTGCTGAGCATGACATTCCCGATGATACATAGGGATAGGTACCGGTATCGAGATCAAGCAGAGCGCCTTGTGCCCCTTCAAGAAGAATATTGTCATTTCGGTGTTTATACATTTCTGCGGTGAGGTTTACCCGCATCGATATCAGTCTTTCAGAATATTTATTTAGGAATTCTTTATCTGCATCTTCTAAATCTTCAATTTTTTCTTTCCAGTCAAGATCGGCTAGACGTATACCGTCACGTTCTGACTTCATGGAATAGGTTGTGCCTATTCCCCGTCCGGTTGTACCGATCGGTCTTTTCCGTTCAGCATCCCGTTTTTTATCCAGTTCTCTGTA
The DNA here is from genome assembly GCA_022704725.1 of Spirochaetota bacterium. Lineage (GTDB taxonomy): Bacteria > Spirochaetota > Spirochaetia > Treponematales > Treponemataceae > JAAZLA01. Next base: position 461 of record JAKJFV010000233.1, on the reverse strand, counting down.
GCGCGGCAGTACCAGGTGGGCACGGTCGGATATAAAAACGCGCCCTTCCCAATTAATACCGCGGTCTTTAAGCATTTGCAGTTCATTGAATAAGGCTTCTGGGTCAATAACCATCCCCATGCCTAAATACACAGTTTTGTCAGGATACAGAATGCCGGAAGGCACCAGGTGAAGGGCATACTGCTGGTCGCCGATAACTATGGTATGACCGGCGTTTGCTCCGCCTGCATAACGAACAACTACCTTTGCATCATCTGCAAGGTAATCTACCATTTTCCCCTTCCCTTCATCGCCCCATTGGGCTCCTATGACAACTACTTTCATTCAATGAACCTCCGCTGCATATCCGCAACGTAACGCAGTCTAGCATAAATTGTCATTTTGAAAAAGAGAGGGACAGAGTTGTTTTGTGTTTTTTTATGTGCTGTAGCATGTTTTTTACATTTTCACTATAATTAGCT
>JAKJFV010000232.1 GCA_022704725.1 Spirochaetota bacterium | reverse complement strand
AAAAAGCGGCAACAGAATTGTCTTGCCATTTTGCCAATATTTCAATCCTGTTGGAATATTTTTCCGGCAGAAAAAATTTGACTCCTTCAGTTACCGATATGATTGTCTCGTTATTCGCTGAAAAATTGTATGCCATATTCTGTTCTGATTTTAATTCCTTTACTTCCAGACCGGGTATAATTTTTTTCTGATATTGGTATTTGTTTTGAGAATCGCTCAGATAATTTAATACCAGAGTGCCGTTGTTTTCCAGATGCCTGTTTAACTTTTCTGTCCAGTCTTCATCAATCCATAAATTATTTACATCGAAAAAAACAATCTTCTTTTTGCTTATGCTCGTCCAATCCGGCTGAATGGGCGGCATCAAAACCTTATATTGATAATTCAGGTTTGAAAAAAAACTGAAAAAGGCAGTTTTGTTTCTGGTAATTTTCATCAAATCTTCGTCATAACTGGGTAGTTGGGAAATGTTTAAGAGATAAATATTGTCTTCGATTTTGGCATCGTTTAGAATTGTCTTCCATACCGGTTTTAAATAAGCCCAGTCGTCGGTAGGTCTTCCTGCCTGCCAGTAACAGTAATAATGGGCTCTTGCTCCTGCCTTTATTGAATTCATAATAGACCTGGATGTACGAAAAATGTCTGGCGTGGCATCAACTTCAGTACTGAACGGCAGTTGAAAAGACTGTGCAAGCGAACCGAGGCATGCAACCGATTTGTCCGGTGCGGAATTGGTTTGGACCAGGACGGCATTGTGTTTTTTGCACAGGGGGATAAGCGCTTTCAAATCAAATCCCTTTACGAGCCATTCATCCGCTCCGCCTCCCAACCGTATCTCTACAGGAGTATTTTTGTCAACGCTTCTTATCGCAGAGAAAAGACGTTCAAAAATATTGGTGACTCCGTATGCCTGAAATTCTATAAATATCTGCCATATCTCTTCCCTGTATTTTTCGCCTTTATAGTTAAAAGATTTGGGCTGGTATACTTCTTCCCATGAGGAAAATTTTTCATGCATCAGAATACCTGCTTCTTTCAAAGAAAGCTCTTTCCTTTCTTTCAGAAATTTGCGCCAGGCTCTCTGGGAATCTTCAGAATAGTCGTAAAACTGAAGGGGATTATGCCCTTTTTCAAAATCTCCATGGATAGGACCGTCTTGAAGCCCCATATGAGGATAATAAAGAATTACGGTTTTGTTGTTTGCATATTTTTCTGCTATTTTCTTCCATAACCGGGGAATTTTCTCTTCGGCGATACGACCCCAGTTGGGCGGACACATTCCGATATCGCCTTTATCGGAAACCATTCTTTCCGTAATCCATGAAGGCAGGTCCCACATAACTACTTTAATTACAACCTTCAGTTCATTTTTCTCGGCATATCTGATAAAAGTATCTATCCTCTCCCATTTGAACCGGTCTTCTACCGGTTCTAAATCATCCCAGTATAAGTCCAGTTCAACGACATCAAATCCCAACCGTTTTATTGCATGAAAATCCTGCTCCATAAATTCCCGCTTTCCGCTTCTTGTACGGTTTACCAATCCTATGCGATATATCGGCGCAGGATAACTCGTGTAATTTGATTTGCCGAGTTCAATCTGTTTCTTTCCCATTAACCCTATTTTTATCCCCCCTTCGCTTAATTTTTCATCAGCAATCCACAGTTCCGCAGAAAGCAAAAAAAAACCTGTGCCATATTTCTCGTTGTATGGAGAGACAACATTGATTTCATTTTCCCCCTCAAAAAAAGGCACTTTATCCCGGTAAATAAAAAATGTTTTTTGATGCCCTGTGATTTTTATTCTTACGTCACAATAAACTTTTTCTCGCCCTGTTCCAACTTCTGAATTCAATTTTTCCAGTGGGAGTCCGTAAAATTTCTCCGGGACATCGACTAAAAATATGCCTTTGATGTCCTCCCCTTTGTAAAAAAGATATTTTTCCGGAATAAAAGCACATTGTAATTTTGCCTGAATATCTTTTTTACAAAGGTCTTCGTTTTTTTCGGAAAAGACGATATCATCTGCAACAACAGTAGCATTGTCGCCATATATCTCAATGGCGACAAACGCTGTTTTTGGGGGAGGAACGTATTCTCCTGAAATTTGCGACCATCCGCTCTCTGCCGTCCTGCCTATGATTACCTTGTTGCCCTTTATCCAATTCTTGTTTTCATCAAATGCTGAAACCGAAAGATTCGTAGCGCGTTCATTTATGTAAATCCATGCTGAAACTGTATATTTTTTATCCTGCTCTACAGAAATTAAAAATCTGTTTTTCAGCAATTCGCCGGGTTTAATCAATGCGGCACTTTTTCCGCTGTGGTAAAAACCTTCGGTTATAGAGGGGGAAGTGATATTGTCTCCCAATACCCATCCCGCTTTTCCCTCTTCAAAATCAGGATTAAAGACCAGATTTTCAGTTTTTTTCCTTGCAATCACTTTTATCTCGTCTATATATCCGCCCTTATCGCTTGCCGTTTCTATCACTATATAAGCAACCTTTTCATCTGCAGGCACATACAGTCCCTGAATTTCTGTCCATTTCTTTTTTTCCGCGCTTCTGGCCAGCAAAACGCTTCTGCGTCCTAATAACAACCGGTTGCTGTCCATCTCTGAACAGAATATGCTGATTCTACCTTCTTCAGAATAGCTTTTCGCGGTTATCAGATAAATTGAATCCTGTTCTGTCTTTATTGCATGCTCTTTTCTCTGTTTAATTCCATCAAAATTGCCTTTTATGGCCGCCGAGAAATTGCCACTGTATACAATCCTATCGCTAACTGAAACCGGAGTTTTATTATCATATTGTATCCATCCGTCACTGCCCTTTTCAAAACTATGATTAAAGACCGGATTTTCAGAATCTGCAAAACAAAAACTTACTATACACACAGAAATGGATATAATATACGGTAACATAAATATTCCTTTTCTCGCCATTGCAACCCCCTTTTTATCAAATACAAAACAATCAGAATTTTACCAATAATATGACGAGCTTCTTGCCTCAGCCGGTATTGTATAATTAGATGTTGTGAAATTTGCGGGAATAACAGATTCCACGTTTCCTCCGAAAAACAGAAAATTTGCCATGCCGTTGTGCCGCGGCGTCAAATCAATCTCGTTATATATAAAATGGGGTTGATATGTATTCGGCCATCCCACTTCTACTAAAAGTGGCGTTGTAGCAGGTCTGGTAATTCTTGTTGTTTTTATATATCTATACGCATTTCCGCCGGTACAATTCTGTGCATATGAACGCGGGGAATCCGTCCCGGGTTCTCTGTTGCTCGGACACCTTCTAAGAGCCCTGTGAGTTTGTGTCATTTTTGAAGTATATGGCTGAAGATGTATATACCACTCTCCTCTCGGGGTAAGCGGTCCACAAATCCATTCTTCATAATCCTGGGAATACATAAAATATCCTATGCTCCACTGTTTCAGGTTGTTCATGCATACGGCAGCCCTCGCCCTCTCCCTTGCCTGGCTGAG
>JAKJFV010000231.1 GCA_022704725.1 Spirochaetota bacterium | reverse complement strand
ACTTTTATGTAAAAAAGACGGGATTCCCCGCGATCAGATATCAAATTATTATGAATTACCGGAATGGAATTCAATATCGGGCTTTAAAATGATGGAACGCTTTGTTTCTGTGCTGCATAATCCGCTGGCACGGGAAGAACTGCGTTCTGTTCTTTTATCGCGTAAGGGCGTTTTTAGGAATTTCAAAAATACCCTAAAATCATACCCGGAAGTAGAGCGTATCTGGTATTCTTTTAAAGATGCAGAGATGAAGCAGCTGATTATACGCTGGTATAATGTTCATCGTGAATCATGGGGTTTGGAAAAACTTGGTGAAGAAATCGAAGAGTATGATTCTGTATTGCAGGATGATTTTACTTTTCGATCTGGTGAAACACAAGAAGACCAAAGTATGATACAATTATGCGAAGAAGATTTTGCCGGGGAAATTCAGGAAAAATGGCACGGTGATTTAGGCACGGCTCTTTCTTATCTGTGGGACACAAATAGTTCCGAACTTTCTGACGGCTGCTCGTTTTCTATTGTTTCAGAAACTGTAAGCGGAGAGTTTGCAGGTTATGTAAAAGTAATTCCTGTTATACCGGGATCTATGAAGACTGTCCAAATACCGTCTTTATATGTAGTGAAAAAATACCGCGGACTGGGTTTGGGACGGCAGCTTTTATCAACTTGCCTGACATCTCTTCTTGAACGCGGTACAAGATGGGCAATAATATCCAGTCTTATAATGCCGGATCAGTTTATTTCTGTTCTGCTGCAGAACGGGTTTTATCAATCGGGAACCGGTTTTATACTTGATTTACTGGATATAAACTGATAAGTAATTATCGGTATTATATTTTTTTAGGAGCTAATGCTGTGGCATTTAAATCACGTGAATCCATCGATATGGATAAGTTGGCATCATTTTTACAAGATGCAGTTGAAAAAGTTAAAACACAAGAAGATCCGGTAGAATTAAATGAGGTAAAGAAGGTTTTTAAACAAAATGTACCTTTAACTTTACGTTCTTATGTTGCTGCTTATATGTTAAAGTCGATGACAGGTTTTTCTGCAAAACCTTCTAAGGGTTTTAAGAAGACAAGAACATCAGAGCCCCGCAGTCAAAAGACATTTGAACGGACTCCCCGCTCATCGGCACGCACTCAGGAAAAAGAGGGTGACACTTCTCAAAAGCCGAGAAGAAACACCATAGATGAATCTCTTGCAGAAACCATTTTTATAAGCATAGGACGCAATAGAAGAGTATTCCACCGTGATTTACTCTCTCTTATAACACAGGCTGTTGAATTAGACCGCGAACGCATCGGTGATATACGTGTGCTCGATAATTATTCTTTTGTACAGGTTTTTTCTGAAGATGCACAAAGAATAATCGATGTATTAAACGGTTATGAATTCCGGGGCCGCAAGCTTACTGTAAGTTTTTCCCGCAAAAAAGAAGAAGGTACGGAAGAAGACGCTGCAGAAAATACAGAAATTACCGAATCCTATGAAACTCAGGATGAGCAGTCTTTACAGGAAGAAGTGTAAAAACACGAATGAATATTACTTGTCTTCCCGGCGGACTTTTGGGAACAAATACATATGTGGTACCGGCTGCCGGTAACCGCTGTTTTGTTGTTGATCCTTCTGTGTCTGCTTCCGCAATTTCAAAATGTATTCGGGATGAAGGTCTGGAACCTGCTTTTATAGTACTCACTCACGGCCACTATGATCATATGGAATCGCTTGTTTCATTAAAAGTACTGTATCCGCAGGTGAAGATATTTATTCATGAAAAGGATTCATGGGCTTTGGGTTCAAATGCTCTTTTGCGGCATGAAAAATCATTTCGAGAAAGCGGACTTGGCGGCCTGTATACAGAGTTTGACGCCGCAATGAGTCATGATAGTTTTCCCTGTGCAGATGCTTATCTTTCAGAGGGTGACGTTCCGGAAAGAGACTGGACTGTGCTTCATACGCCAGGTCATTCACAGGGCTCAATTTGTTTGTACAATGAGGCGCAAAAGCTTTTAATAAGCGGAGACACCTTGTTTTACATGGGCTGGGGAAGAACCGATTTATCGGGCGGTAATGAAGATGAGATAATGCAAAGTCTTAAACGGCTGAGTCTGCTTCCTTCCGATGTTAAAGTGTATCCCGGACACGGACGCTGCGGTTTCACCATGGCTCAAAATCCTATTATGTAATTTTTAAAAAAAGGCATAAAAAAAGCACCAAACAGATTAGTGTTGGTGCTTTTTCATTTAGTATTCAAACAGGAAATTCATTATTTTGTTTCTGCAAGCGCTTCAGAAATACTGAAGGCGTGATCGCCGATCTTTTCTACATTGCGTACAAGGTCAATATAGAGCAGCTCTGAGCGGACATCTGCTCCTCCTTCAAGTCTCTTGCGGGCAATTTTTTTAAGATTTTTACGGAAGGTGTCAACCTGGTCTTCCAGTACCTGCGCAAGTTTAAGCTGTTCGTGAGATAAATGTTTGTTTATGTTTTTCTTTATAAATTCCAGGAACTGCTGTACAAGTTCGCTGTATGGTTCGAGCCGTTCCATATCTTCCTGTGAAAATGACATATTTTTTTCTATGCTTCTTTTAAGCAACAGGGCAATACTGTAGCATTCGTCTGTTATACTTTCCAGATCATCGACAATACGAAGCATCATAGATACATTATTCTTTGTCTTTTCTGTAATAGGCAGCTGGGAACAATTAACAAGGAATTTTGAAAGCTGCTCCTGCATCTGATCGGCATAATCTTCCTGCTTGGAGAGTGTTTCAAGATGCTCGGAAATATAGGTTGCTGTCCTTTCTGTAAATCCTTTTTGAATAGTATTGAACATTCTAATTACCACATCGGTCATGTCTGCAATTTCTTTTTCCGCCCTGATTATATATGCTTCATAACTTTCTTTCATTCCAGGCGGTATAAAATCGAGTTTGTAGACATCGGGGGTTTCGCCTTTTTTCGGGGTAATAATCTTTTCCGATAAAAAGGCAAGCTGATTAACAAAGGGCAAAAATAAAAGGCTGTTCATAACATTAAAAACGGTGTGCAGCATGGCTATATGGGTTGTTATTGAACTTTCAACAGGACCGGGAACTATAAAATCCACTACTAAAAGGAAGGGTTTGAAAAGAATAATTGCGATAACCGAACCTATAACATTAAATAGAACGTGAATTAAGGCAGCCCGTCTTGCATTTACCTTTGTTCCAATGGAGGCAAGGACTGCATCAATTGTTGTTCCAATATTGCTTCCTAGAACCATAGCCGCAGCAAACTCCCAGGGAAGGAGCTTATTATACGACATTGTTAAGATAATAGCTGTAGATGCTGAGGAAGAGTGAATAAGCATGGTGATCACTAAACCTGCAAGAACACCTGCTAGAATACTCAGATAGCCGTTTCCGGTAAGATGCTGGAGAAAGAGGACTTGTTCAGCATCAAAGGTCATGACTTCTCCAAGAAGATCAAGGCCGACGAAAAGCAGACCAAA
>JAKJFV010000230.1 GCA_022704725.1 Spirochaetota bacterium | reverse complement strand
CATATTTCCACGAATGATGACGGTACAAAAAAAGTTTCAGAATGCTCTGAGTTTACCGGTCACTGGGCATGGAAACATCCTCATACAGACGGGACTCTGACTTACACCGAGCTAAAAGGTGCAGTGGAGTTTTCCAATGTAACGTTCGGCTACAAAGAAAATAAGACTGTTCTTCACGATATTACCATTAAAGCCCACCCGGGACAGAAGATAGCCCTTGTTGGTTCGACAGGATCTGGAAAAACGACCATAACGAACCTGATTAACAGATTTTACGATGCACCGGACGGAAAAATCCGCTACGACGGCATCAATATCAACAAGATTAAAAAAGCGGACCTCCGGCGCTCCTTAGGCATGGTACTGCAGGATACTCACCTGTTTACCGGTACCATTGCAGACAATATCCGCTACGGCAAGCTCGATGCCTCTGATGATGAGGTTATTGCTGCTGCAAAGAGAGCAAATGCAGACTTTTTTATACGGCGCTTAAAAGACGGCTACAATACGGTAATCACGGGTGACGGCGGAAACTTAAGTCAGGGGCAGCGGCAGCTTCTTTCCATTGCCCGCGCAGCCATTGCCAATCCGCCCGCCCTCATTTTAGACGAGGCGACAAGTTCGATCGACACTAGAACCGAGGCACACATAGAACAGGGCATGGATGATCTCATGAGGGGCAGAACGGTCTTTGTTATAGCTCACCGACTTTCTACCGTCCGCAATGCAGATATTATCCTTGTCCTTGAAGAAGGAAAAATTATAGAGCGGGGCAGCCATGATGAGCTTCTTGCTCTCAAAGGCCGATACTATAAGCTCTATTCAGGATTAATGGAAGCAGTATAGACTATGAAAAAATCCTCTTCAACTCCTCTTTTTTCTCTTAGTTCTGCTGATATTGCCTCTGCTGACGAAGTAAATGCTTCACTCAGCTCAGCCGGTGAATCCGGTTTTTCTGAACCGGTTAAAAGTGTCTGGTCTGTCTTTCCGGGTGAAGTCCATCTTGTCACCGGTATGGACGGAAAATCTAAAGAATCCCTGTATACTTTTTTTACAGAGCATTCGTTTCCGATTGTTTCATTTGAAGAAGCTTCAAAAATTATTGAAGAAGAGAGACGGAATGATGACTCTGAATTTATGGAAGGCGGGATCGATCCTGGACGCAGTGTAAAAACATTTCTCAATTTACAGGAAATGGCTCTTGATGAGAGCCTTATTACACTATGCGGTATCGAATCTATTTTGGAACGCGGCTTAAAATATCTTTCAACAGGAGAAATGAGAAGAACCCTCATGTATAGGGCTCTTTCTTCATCCTCTCCTGTTTTAATACTCGACAATCCCCTCGACGGCCTCGATACCGCTTCCCGGAATACAGTTCTTTCTCTGTTGAGGGAGCTTCCCCGTAACATGGCTGCTATAGTTTTAATTGCACAAGACACTGCGCTGCTTGAATATGCTTCTCATGTTGTGTATACGGGCAGGGACGGAATTATTTTTACCGGTACTGTAACGGATTTTCTAAAAACTAGTATCAGGCAGACTAGTGAATCGGCTGCGTTTAATGATGCAGAGTTTGAAAGTGCGCTGCTTAATTCTGGAATTGCACAAAATGAAGCGGGCATAAAAGACAAAGAAACAAAAGACCATGGTACAAGGAACGGCAGCGTAAAAGAAGAACTTGTAAAAATGAACAATGTTACCGTACAGTGGGATGAGCGGAAGGTATTAGAAAGTGTTTTTTGGACTGTGCACAAAGGGGAACATACCCTCGTGCAGGGAACTAACGGCTGTGGTAAAACGACACTACTGGAGTTAATCACCGGAGACAATCAGCAGGTGTATGCTAACGATGTCTATCTATTCGGTTCAAAAAGGGGAAGCGGAGAGACCATCTGGGATATTAAGGCTAAACTCGGCATAGTCTCCTACAAGCTTCATCTTGAATACCGCCTTGTAAAGGGTTACACCGTTGAGCAGGTAGTAGTTTCCGGTTTATATGATTCAATAGGACTCTATACCGTACCGCTGGAATCGGAGCTCTGTACTGTACGCCATTGGCTGGAACTGGCGGGCCTGCATACCCTTGCTGGTGAAACTTTTTCATCCCTTTCATACGGTGAGCAGAGAGCTGTCCTAATTCTTCGCGCTGTGGTAAAACATCCGCCTCTTTTAATTCTCGATGAACCCTGTCACTCCCTCGATGCAAAAAGCAGAGATTTTGTATTACATCTTTTAGAAAAAATTGCGCAGACCGGAAAGACAACTCTCATTCACGTAACACACGACACGACAGAGATTTTACCCTGCGAAAAATACCTGTTTCAGTTTAAACCGGGGGAAAGTCCTATGTATGAGGTACGGAGTTTAAAATAAAAAGGTCCGGTTTTAGCGGACCCTGTAGTATACCAAATCGTACTTAAAACTTACTTTTCTTCTACAAGATTCCCTGCTTTGCCAAGTGCATGTTCTATCTTTGCAAAAATAAATTCCTCTCCAAGTTCTTTTGCGAACCCGGATTTATGCAGCAGTGTATACGGCTGGGTATGAATTCCTGAAATTATAAGCTGAACATGGCGCCGGCTGCACATTTCCCAAACTTGATGAAGGGTGTTTATTCCCCCGGCATCGAGGTAAATCATTTTTCTCATTCTGATTATTATTACTTTAAATTCTGCACCGGATCTTTCTACAGCCTGCTCAAATTTTTGTGCTGTACCGAAAAACAGAGGGCCGTCAATTTCATAGACGAGGACTCCTTCCGGTATATCTAAGGGGTCTTCCTGAATATCAGATTTTGAAAGGTGATCAGCGGAATTCTGATCAGTATTTCCTCTGCTTTGTTCATGAATTTCAGAAAGTTCAATCATCTTCTTTATAAATAAAAATGCTGCTAGAATTAATCCTGCGCCTATTGCTGCTGTCAGATCTACGAAAACGGTTATAATAAATGTGGTAAAAAGAACGAGTATATCAGATTTTTGTCCTTTACAAAGAGAGCGTATCTCTGAAAATCCCGCCATATTCCAGGAAACCGAAACAAGAACAGCCGCCAGCGCGGGCATTGGAATATAGACTGCAAATTTACCAAGAAAGAGCATGATGAGGAGTAAGGTTACTGCATGTATAATTCCTGCAACCGGTGTTCTTCCTCCGTTTTTAATATTGGTCGCAGTTCGTGCGATTGCTCCTGTTGCGGGAAGACCGCCAAAGAGGGGAGATGCCAAATTTGCTATACCCTGTGCAATGAGCTCTGTATTGGAATTATGCTTTTTGCCTATCATACCGTCTGCAACAACAGCACTTAATAAGGATTCAACCGCTGCAAGAATTGCTATAGAAACCGCAGTGGGAAATAGATCTGTAATGAGCTTAAATGAAATGTGCGGAAGTGTCGGAGCGGGTAACGAAGAGGGAATCTCTCCAAACCTGGAACCAATAGTATCAACAGGAAGTTTAAAAACAGTGCATATAAGTGTTGCTAAAATAATGACAATGAGC
>JAKJFV010000022.1:3519-12201 GCA_022704725.1 Spirochaetota bacterium | reverse complement strand
TCAAGCCTGTAAGAACGGGAACCTTAATTTTATCGTGTTCAGGCCCCTTGCTTACTCCGACCTTCAAGACAACAGGATCAACAATATCAGTTTCCGGAGAAGGATCCTGCCATAAAATGGTGCCTTCTTCTGCTTCATTGTATTCATAGGTATAATTTTCATCTAGAACTATTAAAGCGCGGGACGAACCGGTAAAAAGAGATTGAAGATCGATTTTTATATCGTCAATTTTTTGTCCCACATAATTTCTAACACGGTCTATAACAACACCCCGGCTTACAACAAGGTTTATTCTTCTTCCGGCTTTTACAATAGAACCGGCAGGGGGATTCTGCTCGAGAATTTTCCCCTTTTCATCTATGCTGTTTGAGTAACGCAGCTGAATTTTCGGGTACAGTTCCTTTACCTGCATTTCTATAAGAGCGGAAGCTAATTCTTTTCCGGTTACATTTGGAACCATAACTTCTTCCTGTCCTTTTACAGCGAGGAAAAAAACAGCCATACAGATTATACCCATCATTATAACCAATGATACAGCCATAACAATGAGTGTTTTTCCGCTTGACTGCAGAGATTCCATAAAATCGTGAAAATCCATTCTAAAATTTGAAAGCTTCATATATTTCCTTCTTACATGCACTGTAAACCAATAAAATTTTTAGATCCGTTAAGAAAATCTTTCCAATGCATTGCTTTTTTTGACTGCCACTGAAGATTGGTAAGGACAAGAATTCCGTCCCCTGTTTTTACCAAAATTCCCCTTGCCTTGTCTACTCCGATTACTGTTCCGTTAGGAAGATGCTGATGTTCAGGCTGTACGCTGTGATCATAGACAAAGGCCTCATGTATGCGGAGTACTGTTTCCTCAACCCTTGTATATGCACCGGGCCAGGGAGTAAAGGCTCTAATACGAGCATCAATATTAAGAGCACTTTCGTTCCAATCTATACAGCCGTCATTTTTACACAACATCGTACAATAACAGGCATTGCCGTCTTGTTTAACGGCCTTTACTGTTCCATCCTCTATTTGACAAAGCACCTGCGAAAGCATTGGTCCGCCCATAGTTGAGGCAGTGTCCAATAAGGTCTGTGCCGTTTCTCTGCCGTTAAGGGCAATTTTTTTTTGCAAAAGAATATCGCCGCAGTCCATTTCCTGTGCAAGACGCTGTACCGTAATACCGGTTTCTTCATCACGGTTTAAAATAGCCGCAGGAACCGGTGCACATCCGCGGTATTTCGGAAGCAGCGACGGATGCAGATTAATGCCGCCTTTTGGAAACAGACTTAAAAATTTTGGGCCGAATATTTTTCCGTAGGCAAAGCAGACTAAGATATCGCAGTGCAGGCTTTCTATATAACGGCGTACCGGACCGTTGAGTCTTTCCGGCGTAAGGATGGGTATTTGTGATTCAGGACTTCTTTTCTCATTTTCTTTCATTGCTGCAAGTGCAACAGGAGTCGGTACTAATTCTTTACTGCGGCCCTGCATGGACGGCGGATTAGTAAGAACAGCTGCAACTTCATGCCTTCCTTCCTGCAGAAGAAACTCAAGAGGAACTGCTGATATGTCCGGACTTCCTGCATACACTATACGCACTGTACTATTCCCTGAGCTCTTTTTTAGCTTCGATTTTTGCCTGTTTAACGGCTTTTGCCTTTTCTTTTTCCAGACGGCGCTGCTCCCGGCGTGCAAGGGTTTCTTCCGCCTTTTTCTTAAATTCCGGATCTCCGCGGTCTATGAAAAGTATACCTTCTAAATGATCATATTCATGCTGAATAATGCGTGCAAGATAGCCTTCAGCTTCAAGAATGAAAGGCTTGCCTTGTTCGTTCAAGGCCTGAACGGTAACCTTTGAGGGACGGATGATTGATTCCCAAATTTTAGGAACAGAAAGGCAGCCCTCTTCAAAGGAGCATGTTTCTGCAGATGTTGCAATAATCTGAGGATTTATAAAAACACGGCGGATATTGTCATCTGCCATTAAAACAAACAAACGTATAGATTTACCGATCTGAGGAGCTGCAAGCCCCACACCGTTTTCGGCAACCATCGTTTCGAACATTTCTTCAATAAGAAGACGTGTTTCATCGGTTACGTCTGTTAGGGGTACAGCTTTTTGGCGGAGAACATCCTCTCCCATGATACAAACTTTCATACCATACAAGATACGATAAAATTATATGAATTTCAAGCGGAGTATAAGTTTACAGCCTATGAGCGGAATATAAAACTTACTGTCGTTCCCTTTCCAAATTCGCTGGAAAGGAAAACCTTTGCATTCATTAATTGTGCGCCGTGTTTTACAATAGCAAGTCCCAGCCCGGTTCCGCCTGTTTTTTTTGAATGGCTTTTATCTACACGGTAAAACCGTTCAAAAATGCGGCTCTGGTGTTCAGGTGCAATGCCTATTCCCGTATCTCTTATAATAACCTCAATATTTTCTCTTTCAAAATTTTGAATAACGTCAACTGTAACAGAACCGCCTTCCTTGTTATAAGTTACCGCATTGTCGCAGACATTAAAAATCATCTCGTGCAGAGTTATAGGTATACCCTGAATAATTACCGGGGTTTCCGGCAGGCGGGTTTTTAAAGTCACATTAAATTCTAAAGCCTTGTGCTCAAGTTCTTTAACAACAGAACTACAGATCGAGCTGATATCAACAGGTTCTAAAAGCTCCTGCTTATCTTTTGCAGAATTTTCTTCCAGGCGGGATATTTTAATTATGTCTTCTATAAGCGACAGAAGCCTTTTTCCCTCGGTATGGATTAAACTTATAAACCTTACAGAATCTTCCGGTTTTGCAATACCGTTCTGCATAATTTCTGTATACCCGATAATTGAAGTAAGAGGAGTTTTTAACTCATGAGATACATTAGCAGAAAACTCTCTCCTCATCTTTTCCGCCCTCTCTTTATCAGTATTGTCTACAATGAATAAGACAGCGCCGATCGATGAGTGCCCCGAAAGAACAGGAGATGCTAAAATTTGGAAAATCCGCCCATCCTTTTCAAGCTTTCCTGTAGAACTTTTTCCGCTCAAAGATTCCTCTGCTGTTTTAGAAAAAACAGGATCGCGGCAGACAGAGAGGTAATGTTCCTTGTGTAAATCCATGTGATCAAGATTAAAAAGAAGTTTTGCGCTTTTATTGGCAGAAAGGACTGTCTTATCTTTTCCTAAAATAATAAGACCCTCACTCATATTTTCTGTAATACAGCTCAGTTCATTCTTTTTCGCTTCCAGCTGTGCAATTTTTTCCTTTATTTCCTTATTCTGCCGGTCTATCTTTATGAATAAGGGCGCAAATTCATCATAGGCAGAATTATCGAGCGGAGACTCAAGATTAACGTTGTAAATGGGCGTCATAATCATTTTTGTAAGAAGGCGGGCAGCGCTAATTGCAATAGCAGCGACAATAAACATTATGAAAAACAACAGAAAAAGTGCATTTTCTATAATGCCGAAAAAGCTCCGTGTTGTATTTGCAAGCCTTATAATTCTACCGTCTTTAAGGACTACCGCATGATAATAAGTCTGTTCTAAAAGAGTGTCGGACGTTCGCGTAGATTCCCCCGAGCCGTACTTAAGTGCAGTCTGAACTTCCGGACGCATCAGGTGATTATCCATTTTGCGGATATCTGAAAAATTGTCAAAAAGAACAGTACCTTCGGCGTCGATGAGCGTTATGCGGTGTTTTGTTTTATAGGATGCAAGAGCTAAAATATCTTCACTGCTGTTATCAAGTGCAAGCGCTATATATACAGAGGCAGACATTATTTCTTTTTTTATTTCTTCTACAAAGTTTCTATATAACACGACTGTAACGATAAAAAGTGTTAACAATACCGCTGTTATTGAAGTAAGGCAGATGCTTAAAAATATTCGCTTTTTCATATAGTATCCTGGTGAGTTGTCATCCGGTAGCCTATTCCCCGTACCGTTTCTATGTAAGATTCACATGCAGGGCATTTTTCACCGAGCTTTTGCCGGAGCGTGCGCACATGAACATCTACGGTCCGTGTCTCTCCGTCAAAATCGTAGCCCCATATTCGTTCTAAAATTGTATCTCTGGTAAAAACCATATCGGTATTTTCCATAAAAAGCCGCAGAAGCTCAAATTCTTTTCTTGTAAGTTCAACAGACTGTTCTTTTACTGTCAGTGTGTAGGAGGCAACATCCATAATGACGGGACCGTTATAAAGACGCTTACCCTTTGTCTGGTCACGGCCGCTTCTTCGTAATACAGCTTTTATCCTGGCAACAAGCTCCATCATTCCGAAAGGCTTGGGAATATAATCATCGGCTCCGTTGTCGAGACCGATAACCTTATCGTATTCAGCACTCTTAGCGGTAAGCATAATAACCGGAATTGAGGAAAAATGAGAATCCTGTTTAAGCCGGCGTAAAATACTTATACCGTCTTCATCCGGAAGCATGATGTCTAAAAGAATAAGAGAGCATTCGTTTTTTTTCTCTTTAAGTTCTGTAAACAATTTCTGCCCGGTTTCAAAACCCTTTGCTTCGAAGCCGGTATTTTGAAGAGTATACACCAGAAGACTTCGTATAGAACTGTCATCCTCTACACAGTAAATCATTCTTTCTCCTGCGGATTATCAGTTTGTTTAACAGGACAGGATTTTTGAGCATGCTGTCCGGTAATTGAAAACTCAACCCAGCCTGCAATATTTGTCGCATGATCGCCTATACGTTCAAGATACTTTGCAATCATCAAAATATCAATAACCTGCTCCCCGATCTCCGGCTCCTTACTGATAACACCGCTAAGTTCGGTTTTTATCCGGTTAAATAAATTATCAACAATATCGTCATTACATATTACCTGACGTGCAAGTTCCACGTCGCCCCGTACAAAGGCGTTAATGCTCTCGGTAACCATTTTTGAGGCAGCTTCTGCCATCTCGGGAATATGCACATACTTACGTCCTTCTGAAAGGTCAATAAATGTAACGATTTCTGCAATATCGGCTGCCTGATCCCCGATGCGCTCCATATCAGTTATCATTTTTAATGCTGCTGATATTTGACGCAGATCTTTTGCAACCGGCTGCTGCTGAAGAAGCAGTTTTAGGCACAGGCTCTCTATTTCCCGTTCCATATCGTCAATGCTTTTTTCTATATCAATTGCTTTATGAGCAAGAGTAATGTCGTTTTGAATTAAAGCTTCTATTGCAAACCGTATTGCCTGTTCGCAGAGGGCTCCCATTTCGATTAAATCGGTGTGCAGTTTTTCCAACTGGCTGTCGAATTTTGCTCTCATCAGCCGAACCTCCCGGTAATATAGTCTTCTGTGCGTTTGTCTTTAGGAAAGGAAAAGAGAGTATCTGTCTTTTCAAATTCTATTACTTCTCCTAAAAGAAAAAATGCTGTTTTGTCTGAAATTCTCGTTGCCTGCTGCATGTTGTGTGTAACAATTACAATCGTGTAGCGGTCTCTCAGTTCAAGTGCAAGATCTTCGATTTTCGATGTCGATATTGGATCAAGAGCGCTTGTCGGTTCGTCCATTAAGAGAACCTCGGGTTCCACGGCAAGCGAACGTGCTATGCATAAGCGCTGCTGCTGGCCGCCGGAAAGGCTGAGTGCATTTTTTTTAAGGCGGTCATTCAGCTCATCCCAAATTGCAGCTGAACGAAGAGATTTTTCTACAATATAATCCAGCTGTGCCTTATTTTTTATGCCGTGAGTTCTGGGTCCATAGGCGACATTATCGTACACAGTCATGGGAAAGGGATTAGGTTTTTGAAAAACCATGCCTACCCTTTTTCTAAGCACATTTGTATTAATCCCGCCATATACATTTTCACCATCGAGAAGTACGGTACCTTCGATGCGGCAGCCTTCAACAAGATCGTTCATCCTGTTTAAGGTTTTTAAAAGTGTAGACTTTCCGCAGCCGGAAGGACCGATGAATGCAGTTATTTCATTTTTTTGAATATCCATATAGACATTCTTCAGCGCCTGAAAAGCACCGTAGTATAAATTTAAATCGCTTATATGTATTTTTTCCATTACCTTTCCTATCTAGAGCTCATTCGTTTTGCAGCTGATGCAGAAAGAGCATTGAGGCCTGCAACAATTACCAATAAGATTACAGCTGTTGCATACGATTGTTCAACATTCATTCCTTCATTCCACAAGGCGAATAAATGCACCGAAAGAGTTCTTCCCGAACCAAACAGATTTTCAGGAATTTGGGCTACAGTTCCTGCTGTATATATTAAGGCCGCTGTTTCTCCTACTATTCTTCCGATAGAGAGAATAATACCGGCACTGATGCCCGGAATTGCAGAGGGCAGCACTATTTTAAACACAGTTCTCAATTTTCCTGCCCCCAGGGCAAAGCTCCCTTCCCGGAAGGTATCCGATACGGCAAGAAGAGCTTCTTCAGTTGTTCTCATTATAACAGGCAGAATCATTATTGCAAGGGTGAATGAACCTGCAATAAGAGAGAATCTCCAGCTTAAAGAAGTAACAAACAAAAGGTAGCCGAACAATCCGTACACAATGGACGGGATCCCCGAAAGTGTTTCTGCCGTTATGCGTACAAGAGAAACAAAGCGGTTTCCTTTTTTAGAATACTCAACAAGATAAATCGCCGCACCTCCTCCGAGAGGAACTGCGATGAGCAGGGACAGAGCTGTTATGGTGATGGTATTAATGAGAGCCGGGAAAAGAGAGACGTTGTCGGTTGTATACTTTGCCGAAAACAGGGAAAGAGAAAGATGAGGGACGCCCTTTATTACTATATAGGCAACAATAAAGACGAGAATTGAAAGTGTAAAAACAGCGGCTCCTATAACAATACTTCTTAAAAACTTCGATGTACCGTTCATTCATTACTCCCTTTATTTAAACATCTTTCGTCTAATCAGTGAAAAACTGATATTTATAATCAATATAAATACGAATAAAACAACGGCTGTTGCAATAAGGGCTTCACGGTGAAGATCCGCCGCATAGCCCATCTCAAGAACGATATTCGCAGTCATTGTTCTTAAGCCCTTTAAAAGACCTCGCGGCATTGCAGCCTGATTCCCTGCAACCATAATTACTGCCATTGTCTCGCCGATAGCCCTTCCTATACCGAGTATTATTCCGGCACTTATACCGGACTTTGCTGCCGGCAGCAGTACAAAAAATACGCTTCTCTCATGGGTCGCCCCGAGTGCTAAGGAAGCCTCATAGTAAGTCTCGGGAACAGCCCTTAGTGCCGATTCGCTCACACCAATAATTGTCGGAAGTATCATTATTCCCAGGATTATAGAGGCTGCAAGCAGGCTTGTTCCGCTTCCTCCGAATACAAACCGTATAAGGGGAACAATTACCATCAGTGCAAAGAATCCGTATACAACAGACGGGATTCCTGCTAATAAGTCGACTGCAGGCTTTATAAACTTATATAAAGTCTTTGGACAAAACCTCGCCATAAAAACAGCGGTCAAAACCCCGGTAGGTATACCGAGCACCAAAGAAAGGAAGGTAACATAGATGCTTCCAAGAATCATCGGAAGTATGCCGAATATTTCATTATTGGGCCGCCATACAACCCCGCTTAGAAATTTCCCTACGCCGATTTTAATCATAGCAGGCACGCCGTTTGCAAACATAAAGAAGCAAATAAGCGCTACCGCTATGATCGAGATGCAGGCACTCAGCATAAAGACTGCCTGCATACCCTTTTCTTTTAGTTGGGTATCTGTGACCATGTTGTAATTTTTCCCATGTAGATGTCGCGAACCTGAGCCGAGGTTAACGCATTAACGGGAGAATCTTTATTAACAATAATTGCAATACCGTCTATTGCAATAACAGTTGCAGTTAAACCCTTATCAAGCTCGCTGCTTTTTACTGCACGGGATGCCATGCCGATGTCGCAGATGCCTTCAACAGCACTGTTCATACCGGTTGTTGAATCGCTGAGCATTACTTCAATTTGTGCATTTGTGTTAAGTTTAAGATACTCTTCCTTGAGTTTTTCCATTACAGGGGTAACTGATGAAGAACCTGCTACGACAATTTTTCCTGCCGGTTTTGTTCCCTTATATGAACCCTTTGTTTCGACAGCAATGTAGCCCTTGCTTTCTACAACCTTCTGACCTTCTGAAGAAAGAATATAGTCAATAAAATCCTGTGCTGCTTCGCTGACCTGTCCCTTTGTTGCAATATTGAAAGGACGGGCAATCTTATAGGCACCGGATTTAATATTTGCGACTGTCGGTTCAGCTCCGTCTATTGAAAGAGCCTTTACAGTACTGTTAAGAGAGCCGAGTGAAATGTAGCCGATTGCAGAACTGTTTTGTGCAACGCTGGTCATTACAACAGAGGTACTGTTTGAGATTGAAGCAGCCTCTGTAGTATAGTCAACCTTTTTGCCGGAAGAATCTTTTTGTTCAACACCAAGAAGCTCAATAAAAGCGCCTCTTGTACCAGAACCATCTTCGCGTGAAATTACGGTTATTTCTTCATTTCTTGACTCTTTGTTTCCGCCGGCAAATATCATTGCCGAAGCCAGTAACACTGCAGCAAGTGCGGTGATTTTTTTCATTTACATCCTCCAAAGCATTCTGCTATAGATATTTAATCTTTGCAGAGCCCTTTTTTTATTCAGGGACATGATCCAAAGAACCAGCTTTATCCCTGTTTTCATGATTAAACTACGGT
>JAKJFV010000022.1:0-3427 GCA_022704725.1 Spirochaetota bacterium | reverse complement strand
CCGACTTCAAACAGGGTGAACTCCTGCCGGTTTTTAACCATTCGGGTTCTTGACAAAATCGGCAATAAAGGGCATGTATAAGTATGCAAATTTTACAAGATAAAAACACCGAGATTATTTCGCAGATTATCGATAAAACCGTTATAGATGCAATGGAATCTTTTATATCTGATGCAGATTTAAACTCTGTATCGTCGGCAGCCCTGGCAATAGCAGGTGTTTTTGGAAACGAGAGAGACTTCAGCTGGTTAATTAATGATGATGAGTCGTTAAAAGAAAATGCAGAAAAAAAACTTATTTCCAGTTTCCATAACAATTTACAATTACTTGTTCAAAAAACCTGGGTTGAAAAATCAGATGAGGCTTTAAAAGAACAGGTTCTGGAACGCTTAAACCGCTGTTGTGAAGATGTTAAGGCTATTGATTATGTTAAATCCTACGAATCGTTCAATACAGTATTACATGATGTAGTGTATTTAATGTTCGGATCCCAGGCAAAGAAAGATGATTTTTCAGAATACGCACTTAGAATAGATCCGGGTTTTGGTATTTTTTGGTGGTATCTGCAGAATCTCCCTCAAACATGTACGTGGGAATCCTATAAAATCAGGCTTGCACTGTTGCTCGGGATGTTTTTCTTAGCAAATTATTAACAGAGGTTTGTTATGGACCTAGATCACATCTATGCGAATCTGCGCTCGGGTGCAGATAAACTCTCACAGCTTAGCGCAGGTAGTAAAAATACTGCCCTTAATTCAGTTGCGAAAGCCCTTAAAGCTCATCAAGAAAGTATATTAAAGGCAAATGAGCTTGATGTGGCTCAGGCCCGCAGCAAAGGCATGAAAGAAAGCCTTATTGACAGGCTCACCTTAACAGAAAAAAGAATCGACGCAATCATAGACAGCATACACGTCATTATTAATCAGACAGACCCTATTGGAATCATAGAAAACGGATGGACAAGTCCTGAAGGACTGCGTATTAAACAGATACGTGTACCCATCGGTGTAGCATGCATCATTTACGAGTCCCGCCCCAACGTCACGGTTGACGCCTTTGCCATTGCCTATAAAAGCGGTAATGCAATCCTCTTAAGGGGAAGTTCCTCGGCTTTAGAATCGAACAAGGCAATTGTCAAGGCAATTAAAGACGGATTAGGTAAAGCCGGCAAAGATGGAATCTGCGAAGCTATAGAACTTGCTTCATCAGGCGAACGAAGCGAAGTTGACGAAATTCTTAACGCAGTTGGAAAAATTGATGTTGTTCTTCCAAGAGGCGGGGCAGATTTAATTAACATGGTTGTAGAAAAAGCGCGCATTCCGGTTATAGAAACCGGCAGCGGTATTTGCCACCTCTTTGTAGACGAATCTGCAGATTTAGAAAAAGCTGTGCAGATAACGCTCAATGCAAAACTTCAGAGGCCCGGAGTCTGTAATGCAATAGAAGTTCTCCTCGTACATGAAGCGGTACAGGAAAAATTTCTGCCCATGCTGGCAAAGGCAATCTCCGGGAAAGCACAGCTTCGCTGCTGCGAAAAGACCTATCCCGTTCTTTCAAAGACAGAAGGACTTGATATTGTACAAGCCGGAAAGGATGACTTTGACACTGAATTCCTCGACACCATTCTTGCAGTAAAGTCAGTTTCATCGGTAGAAGAAGCAATAGAACACATTAATGCACACAACACAAAACATTCAGAGTCAATCCTCACAAAAAATATTGACAATGCATCCCTTTTCCAAAAAAAGGTAGATGCAGCCTGTGTATATGTAAATGCCTCAACACGGTTTACAGACGGCGGAGTATTCGGATTTGGAGCAGAACTCGGCATAAGCACACAAAAATTTCATATCCGCGGACCTATGGGGCTTTCTGCATTAACAACAACAAAGTATCTCATCGACGGAGAAGGACATATTCGGTAATCAACATGGAAACAAAAGAAACTGACACAACAGGCTTATCTATTCAGGACATTATTGGACAAGCCAGAAAGATTGTAATAAAAATCGGGTCAAACACCCTGGCAAAAGCAGACGGTAAAATAAATCTGGATTTTATGCAGTCCTTTGCAGATCAATGCGCCCAATTAATGAAAAACGGCAAACAGATCGTCCTCGTTTCATCGGGTGCTCAGGTAGCAGGTGTATCGACACTAGACCGCTGGTCGAGAAAAAAGGACATTCATTACCGTCAGGCGCTCTGTGCCATCGGACAGGTCGAGCTCATGGATAAGTGGAGAAGCGTATTTACTCAAAACGAACTTCACATAGGACAAATTCTCCTCACCAAAGACGATTTTGAAGATGATCACCGGACGCTCAACATGAGGAACACCTTGTTTACCCTGGTTGATGAAGGCGTAATACCGATAATTAACGAAAACGATTCCGTTTCGTTTGATGAAATCCGCATCGGCGACAATGATAACCTCAGCGCCTTAACAGCTATTTTATGGAATGCAGACGTACTTATTTTATTTAGCGATATTGACGGGGTTTACACAAATAATCCAAAAACAGACCCGAATGCAAAACTCATAGAACGTGTCACAAATATGGAAGACCTGCGTTCTCAAATAACCATCGGCACAACAAATTCGTTTGGTACCGGCGGTATGGGAACAAAACTTGAAGCTGCGGAACGTTTAATCGAATACGGCATTCCAATGATACTTGCAAACGGTTCACACGAAAAGATTTTAGAAAAACTTGCAGACGGAAGTAAAAAAGCAACATTGTTTTATCCGTCGTAAAAATTGAAAACTGAATTTTTCTCAACACCATTTTAAATGAAGAAGGTACATACTATGAAAGGTGCTAAAGTTGGATTTATTGGATGCGGTGTCATGGGAGAAGCCTTAATCCGGGCAATCTGCAGACAGATTAATCCCGAGCAGGTTTATTTATTCGACACCGATGCAGCAAAATCGTCTCAATTAACAAAAGAATTAGGATGTACTCAGGTAAAAAATGCAGGAGACATAGCATTAAAAGCAACTCATATTTTTCTTGCAGTAAAACCCGCTGTTGTTCCGTCAGTCTTAAAAGAAATTGCCCCCCTATTTGGTCCAGCCGGGGTGCTGACACAGATGCCGGTTATTATATCAATAGCGGCAGGCGTGAATCTTGCATCCATAACAGGCAGTCTTGTAATTCCCGGAAACACTGATAATAAAATTCACTGTATACGCCTAATGCCCAATCTTCCGGCCATTGTTGGAGAATCGATGATAGCCCTTTGTGCAGGGAGCGAAGTCGAGACCGGTGAAATCGAAACTGTCAAAATGCTTTTGTCCAAAGCAGGAAGGGTTGAACAGGTTGGAGAAAACCTCATGGACGGTGTAACTGCCGTCTCCGGTTCGGGTCCTGCATACGGCTTTATGTTTATAGAAGCCTTAGCCGACGCTGCTGTTTTATTCGGCATA
>JAKJFV010000229.1 GCA_022704725.1 Spirochaetota bacterium | reverse complement strand
CCCGAACCTGCAGACTCTTATATGATACTTCACTCTTTTTCCATCTGCCAACCCTTACAAACAACATATCATCACAGATAATCAGATTTTTCGTAGTGAATATAATGAACGAGAAAAATCCAGTATTAGTCCTTGCATTAACAATCCGAAGGGGCGTATTCACACAGAAATAAAGGGAGAACGCACAAAGAGGAATTTATCCGCAGATTGCGCAGATTCACACAGATAAAGAAAACACGGATTAAACGGGCACTTCGTGCAGCGCTGACCACACAGAGTTTAGGGTAGAGCAAGGATGCTTTTTCTTTAATTATTTTTAGAACCTTATAAATTCGTAATATTTTTTAAAACCGTGTGCTCTGTGCCGCCGAAGGCGTCTGTGTGTACTAAGCTCGTTAGAGCTTTAAGTACCTGTGGTTAAATTTCTCGCCTCTCCTGCTCTGCCCTAACATCTGTGTCCGCGAAGCGGCCGTGTGCATAACATAAAAATTATCAGCCTTGAAACAACTCAAGCAGTTCTTCGTCTGAAAGTTTTGTGAGCCATTTTTCTCCGCTTTGTACCGTTAGATCCTGTACCGTTCTTTTTTTCTGAATCATCTGGTCAATTTTTTCTTCAAATGTTCCGTCGCAAATGAGCCTGTGGACAAATACATTGCGGTTTTGTCCGATGCGGAAAGCTCTGTCGGTCGCCTGATCTTCTACTGCAGGGTTAAACCATAAGTCATAATGTATTACGTGGTTAGCAGAAGTTAAGTTTAATCCCGTTCCGCCTGCTTTAAGCGATATTAAGAATACTGAAGGTCCGTCTGCCTTTTGAAAATCTTCTACAGCTTCTCCTCTTTTCTGCCTTGTCATACCGCCGTGAAAGATGAGAGTCTGTTCATGCATTTCTTTTTCTATGATTGTCTGCAAAGTCTCAATAGTGCTCACATACTGACTGAAAATGAGAACCTTCTCTCCGTTTGAACGAATACCATGCAGCAGAGAAAGAAGCAGTTCCGCCTTGCCGGATAGTAAACTTTTTGCCGGGCTTTCTTTGTCGTACACTCTGGGGTGGGAACAAATTTGTTTAAGTGATGTAAGCAGCGATAAAATAAGAGCGCTCCGCTGAATAGGAATATCAGCTTTTTTCTCTCTAATTTTTTCCATCGCTTCTTCGGTAACCGATTTGTAGAGTGCCGTCTGAAGGGCGGACATTGAAGCATACTGATTTTCTGTAACTTTTTCGGGCAGGTCTGCGATGACGGCCTTATCAGTCTTTAATCTCCTGAGCATAAACGGCCCTGTAATTTTTTTTAGCTCATCTGCAATTTCTTTATTATTATGAAGCTCGATCGGCTTCCTCCATTTTTCGGTAAACTCTTTTGCGCCTCCCAAATAACCGGGAAGAAGAAGATCGAATACGGCGCGTAAATCTTCAAGAGTGTTTTCAACAGGAGTACCTGTCATTGCAATAGAAGTTTTAGCCAATACTGAGCGCACAGCACGGTAGCGCTTGGATGTTGCGTTTTTAACAGCCTGAGCTTCGTCCATTACAAGCAATGAAAATTTTTTCGATGTAAGTTTTTCTGCATCAGCTTGAATAGTACCGTAGGTGCTTATATGAACGTCGGCATTTGAATCCAGTTTTCTTCCAGCACCATGATAAATCTTATACGAAAGGCTTGGAGCAAACTTTTCAATTTCCTTCTGCCAGTTTATCATAAGAGAAGCAGGCGCAATAATTAAGGCGCCGTGTTCTTCTTTATTCTTATCTTTTAAGGTCTGAAGAAGACCCTCATTTTTTAAGGCTAACATAAGGGTAATTATTTGAAGGGTTTTTCCCAGCCCCATGTCGTCGGCAAGAATACAGCCGAAATTATTGCGGACATTTGAATACAGCCACTCAAAACCCCGCTTCTGATACGGCCGGAGGCTTGCATTCAGATTATCAGGGACAGATACCGTATGATCTTTGAGCATTGCATTAATAATACTTTTTGCTTTTTTAGAAAAAGAAAATTCGTTACTAAAATAGCCTTTTAAAATATCAGTGGAAGTTACTTTTTGAGGCTTCGCTGTCCGGGCTAGGAGCCTCGTCATTTCCTCGGGGTCAAGCTGAACATAGGTATTCTTAAATTTAACAAGAGTCCTATTTTGAGAAACAAGTTCAGCTAATTCTTTTCTGGAAATTTTCGTATTCCCGAGCATTACAACTTCGTCGTAGTCGAGTAAATTTGCCAAGCCCAAATAGGAAGTAAGAGAACCCCTGTTTTGTTTTTCCTTTTCTTCCTCTTTTGTTTCGGAAACCGATTTTTCTATACGCGGTTTTAAGATTTTCTGCAAAGCCTTTGGAATTACTATCTGTATGTTAAGCGTCTCTAAAAACGAAGAAGAATCCTGCAAAAAAAAGAGAAGACGGCGGCTGTCAACGGGTATTTGCGGTTTTGAAACAAGAGATTTAAGCTCGGGTAAAAAAGAACTTAACACAACCGGGAGGGACAGAGCTTCCCGCAAGGAGCTGTTTTTTGCTAGTGAATTAAGAGGGATAAAGTCTGAGTCTCCCTTCTTTTTTACGCCCGCTTCAAGTATAAAAGAATCCTCCTCTGTTTCTGTTTCATCAAGGATTTTAATTTGAAAACGAAAATCGGGATTAACAGAATAATCAAGAGGTTTAAGCCATTGCGACAGCGCATGCGGAATTGCCCTCTTTCCCGGCTTGGTGCAGTCAAAGGTCTGAGGTGAAAAAAATACTTTTGCAAGAACAGCGGCGTCAGGATATTGGGGAGTGTGCTTTATTTGTGCGGTAAAGTTTTGAGAGTGAACAAAAGAGGTACAAAATAAGGACAGCAGGCTCTCTAAAAACGCATCTTTATTTTCCTGTGCATCGCTCCAGGAAGAGGGTATTTTTTCCAGAAGTGTTTTTTTATCAGCTTCAATTTCTATAACGTTTGACGGCAGAGACCATTCAATAGAAAGATTTTTTTCTGTTTTTACAACAGGCAGAAGTGCACCTTTGGTCAGGCATTTAATGATAAGACTATAAAATTCTGAAAAAAACAAATAAGAATCACTGCCCTTTTTAGCGGCATCTGTGGCCCCTAGTTTTTCAATAAAAAAAGGCATGAGCTGCAGAAGAGTCATTCTATGTTTTTTTTCGTTTCCATATTTTACTTCAACTGCCCCGGACCTTATTTTCGGCTCGAATGACGCTAGCTGAAACTTGTACTCATCTTCTTCATACAGTGAAGATTTTTCCTGTAAGGTATAGGCATCATTGGCTGCTGTTCTCCGGTAAAAATGCCTGAATACGGTTTAAAAATGAATCGATCGGAATGGAAGGCTGTGCTGTAATGGTATCAGCTATTGTAATAGAAGACGCATCATGTGATGAAGGTTCAGACAAAGAGGTATCAGTTTTTTTTGAAGTTCTTTTTTTACCCGTCTTCACAGCATTAGAAAGCGCCGGGGAAGAAGTATCAGGGGAGCTTTCTTTCATTTCCAATAGGGTGCGCATGCCTGCAATACTAAAAAGCATCTTCGGCTGCGAATCGA
>JAKJFV010000228.1 GCA_022704725.1 Spirochaetota bacterium | reverse complement strand
TGCTCCGGCTTGTTCCAGCTGTGATGCCCACGAAATATTTTGTTTTTCATCAAAACGGGCTTTAAGCTCAACAAATACGGTAACCTGCTTGCCGTTTCGGGCAGCCTTTTCCAGAGAATTAATAATAGGAGAATTGCCGCTGGTTCTGTAGAGCGTCATTTTAATTGCAAGAACAGAGGGATCCTCGCTTGCCCTCGTTACAAAATCAATAACCGGTTCAAAAGATTCATATGGAACTGTCAGCAGAATATCTCTTTGTTTTAATACATCCCAGTAATTTGCATCTTTTTGAAGAACCGTGTTTTGAAAATGTTTCCATGGCGGAAACTTTAGCTGGGAAAAGCCTTCGACGGAAATTAAGTCTGCAAGTGTTGCAAGATCAATAATTCCTTTTACTTCGTACACATCCTGTGCCGTTAATGCCAGTTTATCAGATATAAATTTCTGAATCCTGGGGCTTGATGTTGTGCATATCATACGGACAGGAAAAGAAGAAAGTCTTTTTGCAAGAACTTCTTCCATAGCCTGAATAAAGTCTATATCGCGTTCCTCATCAACAGCAAAGGCTGCATCACGGGTGACTTTGAATAAAAAGCTTTCCTCAACACTGTAGCCGGGAAATAAGCGTGTTCCAAAAAGCGTTACAATATCGTCGAGAAGTGCAAATCTTTTTTTATCTCCTTCGGACGGGAGCCATACGATGCGGGGAATACTGCTTGGAAGCTGTACAACAGCAACCGGATCTTCATCTTTTTTGTGTTTAAATTGTTCAGGCAGGAGGGAATCTTCAATAAGCGGTTTTAATAAGAAAGCCGCATGCAGGCGCAAATTGGTAATATGAGGGAACTCTGTGGAACTGTCAACGCGGAGCGGTGTAAGAAGAGGAAAAATCTCCTGCTGAAACAAGGTGCTCAAATAATGTAATTGATCCGGAGTATACGCAGAGCTATTAACATAGGAAATACCTTCTTTAGCGAGCTGGGGAATAATAACAGAATTAAGACATTCATACTGATCATTAATAATTTCATGTACGCGGCCTGATATTTTGTCGAGCTGTTGTTTTGGTGTAAGCCCCGAAAGATCTTTCCATGAAGGATTAGTCTGAGATTGTCTTTTAAGTTCTGCAACACGAACCATAAAAAACTCATCAAAGTTAGTCGTTACTATGGTCAAAAAGCGGAGCCTTTCAAGAAGAGGGATGTATGTTTTTTTTGCCTCAGATAAAACTCTTGCATTAAATTCTATCCAGGATAATTCTCTGTTAAAAAACCTGTTTTTAGTAATCATATAAACTCCTGAATTAGACGAGGATGACCTTGTAGCCGAAGATCGACTCAAACAGATCTGCCTTCTCTTTCATGGCAATTTTTTCCAGTATTGTATCTTGTACACCGTGAAGTTTAAGTACTAATGTATCGCCTTTAAATTCGGTGTCAAATGACTGAATTCTCTGGCTGTGACCTCTGTCTAAGGCATCTGCAACACGGAGAATAGCTGTCAGTTTTAATACTGCCATTCTGTCTAAGCGGGGTAGTGCAAAAAAATCGGCTGCACCCTGCTGCGGTCCTTTTCCCCGGTGATAGCGTGCAACATTTGAAACAATCGTCATGTTTTCTTTATTTATTCCAAAAATATCTGAATGAGATATTATATATTGACTGTGCAGATGATGATCGCTGCCTCTAATATACATACCAACATCATGAAGAATAGAGGCAACTTCTAAAAGCATGCCTGCCGAATCGTCAAGCCCTAATTCTCCCTTCATGGTAGTATATAATTTGAGTGCTGTTTTTCTCACAAATTCGGCATGTGCTTCATCAAAATGATACTTTTTTCCCAGATTATAAGCAGAAGCAATAATCTGAGAGGTAAACTCATCGTGAATTTCTGCACTGGGCGAACTGAATTTAGACACAAGAACGCCTTCTCTAATTGTCGTATCCGGTACCAGAATGGTTTTTGCCTTTGTAAGCTGAATGAAGAGTTTGTACGCCAGAAGTCCTATTGCTAAGGTTTTTGCATCGCTGTACGGAATTTTAAAACGTTCTGCGCATTCTTCTACCGAGTATTCCTGGAGCTCATCGGTAAAGTTTATAAAAGATTCAGTCGTTATTGAACAGCAATGGGAGTAAATTCTTTTACCGATCTGCTGGGCTGCCAAACGAACTTCACTACCGATGGCAATAAAAACATCTATTTCATCCAGTTTGAGTTCGGTATTCATAATACCGCCGGCGTTTTTTATGTATTCTACTAAAAACCGGTGGGCTTCTTTTTGTGACCCCATCATAGATTTTATCTGCTGTTCAATAATTACAGTACCAAGTCTAAGGCTGTGAACGGCTGCCATCTTGCCCCTTTGAAGAAGCATTATTTCTGTGGATCCGCCTCCGACTTCAATTATTACAGAGTCATTTTTCTTAAGTTTCGGGAATTCATCCTGAAGCGCCTGTACAACGCCAAGGTACATAAGACGGCTTTCTTCTATGCCGTCTATCACTTTTACTCTAAAGCCTGTTTTTACAAGAATTCTGTCAAGAACGGTATCGCGGTTAGCCGCTTCGCGTAAAGCGCTGGTTGCTATTACTGTTATTTGGTCTTTCGGCAACGACCAGCATTGTATTTGTTCTTTAAAGCGATTAAGAATTTTAAGGCATTGAAGCAATGATTCTCTCGAAACAAGGCCGGTTGTAAATACATCCCAGCCCAGGGCAATCGGCAGCTCGGAATGGTCTATGACAGTCCATTCCCGTTTTTCTGTAATTTCGCCAATTAGAAGCCGTATTCCCGTAGAACCAATTTCTATAACAGCTTCGAGAGAAGTCATATTAGATCCCCTATAATTTATCAATAAGCATCGAACACTTTCCGGACGGGATTGGCAGAGTTTTCTTTTTCTGTCCTAAAATATTGATGGTAAAGTAATATAATTTTTCACTTTCCATCTGAATTTCCCAGCCGCGGTTGCTTTTATTAGAAAGTATGGTAATCATATTCCGTTTAAGCGACAGATTTTCAATACCCATGATTTCCAAATTCGGAATAATCCAGTCTACTGTCTTTCTGGGCAGACTGATAGATAATCCTATTACGTTTTCGATCATTAATGCAATTGTTGAAAGACCTGCAGAATGTACATGCCGTTTTTTTGGGAATGATTCATTTCCTTCAATAACAGCGTATCCTTCTTTTCCGGGCAGGTATGCTTCCCATAAGTCGCCCTTTGTATGTGAACCGCCGGGGAACATTGCATCGAGCATAAAATAAAGGTGACGTATAGAGCATTCTCTTGCCAGATCCCAGCGCTGGTAGCGTTCAAGTCCCTTTATAATCATGAAGTTAAACTGGGGGTATACGCTTCCATGGAAACCGTTTCCTGTTTGACTGAACTCAGGATGATCAGCAGAGAGTGAGGGAAAAGGATGTTCAGTACCGAAAGAAGCGGGATCGCTCAAGTGAGATATTAATGCGTCGGCCTTGTCTTCGTTTGGTATTTCTGCCAGAAGCGGCCAGAATCCTGCAATAGTTTTTTGAGGAAGTCTCTGAGAGTT
>JAKJFV010000227.1 GCA_022704725.1 Spirochaetota bacterium | reverse complement strand
CCTGAACAGCGGGGTTTCCAGTATGAAAACGCGCCCCGAAGTTACGAGTTCCTCAAAGTAGCCGAGAAAAAATGTCAACATTAAATTTCGAATATGGAATCCGTCGTTATCAGCGTCGGTTGCAATAATAATTTTTTCGTAGCGCAGGCCTTCAATATCAGTTTCGATGCCGAGCGCCATCATTAAGTTATAGAGCTCAGCATTTTTGTAAATGTCGGCTCTTTTTCTGCCGTACATGTTTTCGGGCTTTCCCCGCAGGCTGAAAATTGCCTGTCTCATAACGTCGCGCGAAGAGACCATTGAGCCTGTTGCAGAGTCTCCCTCTGTGATGAAGATCATCGTGCCCTCGCCCTTCGCTCCGTCTTCAAGGTGATATTTGCAGTCTTTAAGTTTGGGTATTTTTAAGGCGATTTTTTTTGCCGCCGCCTGAGCTTCTTTTTTAACTGTATTAAGTTCTGTTCTAAGCTTTTCGTTGGCAAGTATCTTCTGCTCAAGAAGCCGTGCTGCCTCTGCATTGCGGTGAAGCCAGTCGTCGACCGCAGCCTTCGTCTCGTTAACTATCCAGCCGCGGACTTCGGTATTACCGAGTTTATTTTTAGTCTGGCTTTCAAATACCGGCGACTGAATTTTTACCGCTACTGCAGCTGTCATACCGTCGCGGACATCTTCGCTTTTAAAATTCTTGCGGTAAAACTCGTTAACACCCTTAAGAAATCCCTCTTTAAAGGCTGATAAATGGGTTCCGCCGTCAGATGTATACTGCCCGTTAACAAAGGAAAAATAATTTTCACCGTAGGCATTTGAGTGGGTAAAGGAAAACTCGAGCTGTTTGCCTTTAAAATAGCCTACAGGGTACAGGCTCTCTCCCTCCAGCTCAGAGGTTAACAGGTCGTGCAGCCCGTTTTGGCTTATAAATTTTTGGCCGTTGTAGTTTATGGTAAGACCGGCATTCAAATAAGCATAATTCCACATGCGCCGTTCTATAAATTCCTGGTTAAATGCAAATTCGCCGAAAACCTGTTTATCCGGAATAAACTCGACATAGGTGCCGTTCTTTACATCCGGCTTTGCAGAACCGGTCCGCTCTTTTATCAGTTTACCGCGTTCAAATATTGCTTCTGCAAGTTTACCGTCTCTAACCGACACAACCCTGAAATGTTCAGAAAGCGCATTAACAGCCTTCGTACCAACGCCGTTAAGCCCTACAGAAAACTGAAAAACATCATCATCGTATTTTGCACCCGTGTTTATCTGGGAAACACAGTCAACAAGCTTTCCAAGCGGAATGCCGCGTCCGAAATCGCGAACCTTTACCATGTTGTCTTTAAGTTCAACATCGATTGACCTGCCATTCCCCATAATAAACTCATCGATTGCATTGTCGACAACTTCTTTGAGAAGAATGTAAATACCGTCATTTTGATTGGTGCCGTCGCCGAGGCGTCCTATGTACATACCTGTGCGCAGACGGATATGTTCCAGCGGGCTCAAGTGCTTGATTTTTGATTCATCATACACAGCCGCAGACTTTTTATCTTTTTTTTCTCCACCCATAATAGTTAAGTATATCACAAAGGGGAAAAAAATGTAAACAAAGAAAAAAGATTCAGTTAACTAATGCTTTTTTCAAGCTCGGCTTTTTTTATGAGCAGTTCATCTTTTTCGTTTGCCTGAGCAGTTATTTTCTCTGCGAAATCTGCATTCTGCACCTGTAAACGGCTTATTCGCACATCATTATCAATTATTGACTGCTGCATAGATGCAATAGATTTTTCCTTTTCGCTAATCTGTCCTGCCAGCTGTAAAATTTCAATTTTCTGTCTGCAGACATAGAGAGAGGCACTCTGTTTTTGAGCCTCTTTAATCATTTGAGACACCGAAGCATCAAGATCAGAGGGCAGTTTCACGGGTTTTGATCCGTCGGCATATACGTATTTTGAAATATATTCATGACCGGTCTTTTTATACAACTGCAGAAGCTCGTTTTGTTTTCCAAGAAGTCTGTTCGAAAAATGTTCAAGTTTTTTATTAAAGCTGCCGCTTACGCCAATTGACTCCAGCGCAGTATTCAGTTCCTTCTCTTCACGGGATGCTTCATCAAGATTTTTTTTCTCATGTTCAATTTCTTCACTCAAAGACCCGAGCGCATCAAGAGATTGAAGAATGAGAATATCGAGAGTCCTCTCATCATACTCCTTTTTTAATGCCCCTGATTCGTATGCAGTTTTGCCGGCAGAAGTATACAAGTTCTCAAGCCGCCGTTTCTGTGCAGAAATACTTGTACCCAATGAAGACAGCTTTACCTGATTTATCATTTTTGTGAAAAAACCCTGCTTCTCAAGGGCTGATTTATCAGTCTCAAACTGAATCTCCAATTCTTCAATTTTCGAAAGTAATGCCTGAATTTCTGTATAAGTCTGTCCTATAACAGACGCCATCTGAGGGTTATAATTTGCAACGAGTGTTTTTCCAAAAATAGTATATTTTTCATTCCATTCAGAAGATAGTGTTGTTATTCTTTCCTGTATTGTTTTTTGCTTTGCTTTTGCCTCTGTTATCTGCGACTGCAGGTTTTCAAGAGACGCAATTGAGTTCATGATCGCTTTTTGATCATTCCCCAGTGACGTAAAATACAAAAGATCCTCCTGCAGAACCCGGGAATCCCCGGCCGGAAGGACTATAGTGCCTATATTTTTTTCAATTTCTTCTATATGCAGTACAATTTCCTGTACTTCTTTTTCAAGATCATGGATACTCATCTGTTGTTTTTTCATACACAGCTCCTGAAGCAAAGTTTTTACTGTTTTCAGCTTAAGTATACCACATTTTGGACATTTTCCAAGTGGGAGGCGAAAGGGGTTAGAAGGATTAACAGCAGCATGAGAATCATCATAACCACTGCTCATCGGAAGGTCATACTGCAGGTTATCATGAAATTGATTATGCAAAAGCGGGATACTAACTATTCACAATATTTGACAAAAACTGCTGCTATTGTAAATGAAAATTGCAAAGTCTTCTTTAATAATGCAGCTATCCCCTTTCCTAAACTCTTTTTTTTCCTTGACAATAAGCGAATTCAAGACCTATCATAGAAGAAATACGGCATGGAATTGTCAAAAAGAAATTCACCTAAAAAAGGAGCTTTGAATGGATTTTAACACGAGCCAGATACGGAATATTTCAATTGCGGGTCACGGGCAAACCGGGAAAACAACCTTGCTTGAACAGCTTTTGTTCATCGGAGGAGCAATTCCAAAGCCGGAAACAGTAGAATCCGGGAAAACTGTCAGCGATTATTCACCCGAAGAGATTGAACACAAAATATCGATTAACGCATCCCTTTCACATATTACCTGGAATGACAAAAACATAAATATTTGGGACACTCCCGGTTCTTCAGATTTTATTGGAGAGGTTACCTCTGCATTCAGATCTTCAGAAATGGCGTTAATGCTCGTTGACGGCAGAAGCGGTGTACAAATAGAAACAATTAAACTCTGGCGCGATCTTGACAGACGTAATAAGCCGCGGCTTGTCTTTATTAACCGCTGTGAAGAAGAACGAAGCATCGCAGAATCTATT
>JAKJFV010000226.1 GCA_022704725.1 Spirochaetota bacterium | reverse complement strand
ATGCCGAAGGTAAGCATTAAAATATTTTTTAAAATTTTTCTTGGATTGTTTTCCACCTCATCTATAAAAAAATCTTTTACCAGTTTTCTGTTAACAAGAGAAACCTTTTTCCCCGGAGAAGTAATCATCATTGAAACAAAGGTTAGAATTCCAAGCCCGCCCAATTCTATGAGTACTAAAATAACACAAAAACCTGCTGTTGTATAAACGCTCATATCAAGTGTGGATAGACCGGTAACACACAGAGCGGAAACAGAAGTAAACAGCGCATCAATATAGGGGACTGTTTTGCCTTCGCTATAAACAAAGGGAAACTGCAGGAGTAGTGAGCCGGCAAGGCTTAAGATAATGAAGTAGGCAAAAAGCTGGATTTTCCCCAGCGAAAAAGAAATTTTCATATTGATGAATCGATTATAAAGACTCCTCGTAAGTTGTGCAACAAAAGAGGTTGAAAAAATCTTTTTTTCCGTATTTTTCTAAGGTGGTCATAAAAAGACCGCCTCACGGAAACTCCGTAGGCGGTCAAAAAAAGGAGAGGAGAAGGATGCAGAAACTTAATCATTGCGGTGGTTGTTGTTTTGCTGTCTCTGTAAATATAACAGCCTGCACTGCTAAAAGTTACACTCCTGTGTATAAAATACTAAAAACTATGAATCGATATTACCTTTACCAAGCAGATAAAAATTGATACACTTACAGTGTTTGTAAAAATGAGTGAGTTACATGTATGTCAGTCAAAAAATAATCGAAAAGGTCGTAAATATGGAAGTTCGTGTTCGTTATGCTCCTTCCCCCACAGGGATGCAGCACATCGGCGGTGTTTTCACTGCACTTTTTAATTACTTATTTGCCCGTTCAATGGGCGGCAAATTTATTCTGCGTCTCGAAGATACCGACAGAACCCGTTATGGAGAAGAGTTTGTTAAGAACTTGTACGATACAATGGAGTGGCTTGGTATTGAGTGGGATGAAGGCGGTTCAAAGGGCGGTCCTTACGGTCCCTATGTTCAGTCTGAGCGGTTTGATCTGTATAAAAAACATGCCCTTGCATTAGTTGAAAAAGGACAGGCTTATTACTGCTTTTGCAATGAAGAACG
This sequence comes from Spirochaetota bacterium, assembly GCA_022704725.1. Lineage (GTDB taxonomy): Bacteria > Spirochaetota > Spirochaetia > Treponematales > Treponemataceae > JAAZLA01. The sequence goes on along the minus strand of JAKJFV010000226.1, from coordinate 2,497 downwards.
CCTTAATGATTTACGGACAAGGCAGGCACAGGAAAAAGGCGCTTTGGGCTATGACAGACATTGCAGGTCCTTGAGCGGAAGCGATATTGAAAAAAATCTTCATGAGGGTAGACCCTATGTTATTCGTCTTAAAATTCCGCTTGAAGGCGTAACAAGGTTCAGCGATGCTCTTTTAGGCGACATTGAGTGGAAAAATGAAGATATTTCTCCGGATCCTGTACTCTTAAAAACAGACGGGTTTCCAACCTATCATCTTGCAAATATTATAGATGATCACTATATGAAAATAAGCCATGTCATGAGGGCGCAGGAATGGATTCCGTCTACTCCTCTTCATGTAATTCTGTATCAGGCTTTCGGCTGGGAGCCGCCCCGGTTTTGCCACCTCCCCATGGTAAACGGCAAGGATGGTCAAAAACTTTCAAAACGCCACGGTGCCACAAGCGTTAATGAATTCCGGGCCCGCGGGTATGTACCCGAAGCCCTTGTTAATTATGTTGCTATGCTCGGCTGTTCCTATGAAGAGGGGAGGGATATATTCCCCATAAAAGATCTTGAGGGCTTATTTAAGCTGGAACACTTGAATAAAGCCGGTGCTGTTTTTGATTACAAAAAATTAGAATGGTTTAACGGACAGTATATAAGGCTCATGAGCGATGAAAAACTCTTAGATTCGGTTCTTCCGTATATTACTGGAACCGGGGACGCTCTTCTTCCAATTAATGTAACAGAGGAAAACCCGGCGCCTCACACAGGACCGGAATATTCGGGCATCAGTATGAATAAAGACGGCACGCTTTCGAGCGGAAGTTTAAGTGATGCACAGATTCGTGAAAAATTATTAAGCCTTATGCCGCTCATAAAGGAACGGCTTCAGTATTTGACCGATGCAGGCGACAAAATTGCCTTCATTTTTAAACCAATGCCGGCTTTAGTCCAGTCAGATATCATTCCAAAAAAGCTTGATGCTCAAAAGACAAGGGAAGTACTTATTTCTTCAAAAGAGTTTATCAGGTCGCTTCCCGGATTAGACCATGAGGCTCAGGAAAATTCGGCTAAGTCGTGTGCGGAAAAACTTGGAGTAAAACTTGGAGACTTTATGATGCCGATTCGTATGGCTGTAACAGGCTCAAAGGTAAGTCCTCCTCTTATGGGATCTATTCTAGCACTCGGTATTGAAGAATCTCTTGCAAGGGTTGATGCAGCATTGCAGTTGTTTTAGAACTGTACATGTGCTGCTGTTTTATGATATAGTATGCGGAAGTGCCCTTATTCCAAAAGGGCCGCAAGGAGCAACAATATGAGCGATCGCGATATAACAATGGAAAAAATTGTAAGTTTATGTAAAAGAAGAGGTTTTGTTTTTCAGTCAAGTGAAATTTACGGCGGACAGGCCGGGGCATGGGATTATGGTCCTTTGGGTATTGCACTAAAAAACAACATTCAGAGAGCCTGGTGGAAGGAAATGACCCAGCTGCACGACAATATTGTCGGTCTTGATGCTGCCATTTTGATGCATCCCAGGGTTTGGGAAGCTTCGGGGCACGTAGCAAACTTTTCAGATCCCCTAGTAGACTGCAGGCAGTGCAAAATGCGTTTTCGTGCAGACAACATGGATCAATCAGCACTCGAAGCAAAAAAATGCCCTTCCTGCGGCGGAGATTTAACTGAGCCCAGAGCGTTTAATCTCATGTTTAAAACACACATAGGAGCTGCAGAAGACACCTCTAGTATTGTGTATCTCCGTCCCGAAACTGCACAGGGTATTTATGTAAACTATAAAAATATTATTCAGTCAAACCGCATGAAAATTCCCTTTGGTATTGCTCAGGTGGGCAAGGCCTTCCGGAACGAAATAGTGACTAAAAACTTCATTTTCCGGACCTGCGAATTTGAGCAGATGGAAATGCAGTTCTTTGTAAAACCAGGGGACGATGACAACTTTTTCGAGTACTGGCGCAAAGAACGCTGGGCCTTTTATGAAAAATACGGCATCAGAATGAATAAACTCCGCTGGCATCACCATGATAAACTTGCACATTACGCAAAAGATGCCTACGATATTGAATATGAATTTCCAATGGGCTTTCAGGAGCTTGAAGGAATTCATAACAGAACTAATTTCGATTTGTCAAAACATACTGAATACTCAGGAAAGGATCTGCAGTACATTGATCAGGATAACGGCAATGAGAAATATATTCCCTTCATTATTGAAACATCAGCAGGATTAACACGAAACCTTCTCATGTTCCTTTGCGATGCTTATGAAGAGGAAAAGGTAGCCGACAAGGGCAATGATGATGATTTTAGAACTGTTCTTCACATACACCCGAAAATAGCACCAATTACTGTTGCTGTTCTTCCTCTTATGAAAAAAGACGGTCTTGCAGAAATGGCAAAAGAAATTCAGAACGAATTAAAAGAAGATTTTATGACCGATTACGATCAAAGCGGTGCAATCGGAAAACGCTACCGCCGCCAGGATGAAGTTGGT
>JAKJFV010000225.1 GCA_022704725.1 Spirochaetota bacterium | reverse complement strand
AGAAGATGAAATAAGGCTGTCTCAGGCATTATGTGAAATACTTGCTAAAAACAAATACATTGTCGATCCTGTTTATGACGGTAAAAGCGCTGTATCCTATATTGAGAGCGGTGTGTATGATGCCGTTATACTCGATGTCATGCTTCCAAAAATGAACGGTATAGAAGTCTTAAAAACAATCAGGAGTGCACATAATTCAATTCCTGTTCTGCTGCTCACAGCAAAAGATGAAATTCAGGATAAGGTAGCAGGCCTCGACTGCGGTGCAGATGATTACGTAACTAAGCCATTTTCTACGGAGGAACTGTTAGCCCGAATAAGAAGTCTTCTTAGAAGAAAGGGTGAAGTAATTGACAGTACGCTTTCTCACGGAGATTTGTCTCTGCATTTAAAAAGTGCAGAACTTTCAAGCGGTATTAATACTGTGAAACTTGCTTTAAAAGAATTTCTAATTATGGAAATACTTCTTCAAAATCCGCATCAGATTATTACAAAAGAAAGAATCATAGATAAAATATGGGGCGGGGATTCAGAAGCTGAGTATAATAATGTGGAAGTGTATATTTCTTTTTTACGCAAGAAAATACAATTTCTTGGTGCGGAAACTGAAATAAGGACTTCGCGCGGAATAGGGTATTCTCTGGAGTAAATTGCTTATGAAAATGATAAAACGGCTGCAGGTGAAAATAATTATTTCGGTAATGGGTGTATTAACCCTTGTATTATCGGGAATATTTTTTTCCATTAACACACTTCTTTCAAACTTTGAAAGCAGGCAGTCAAAAGTAATTTTAGAGAATCTTGCAGTTAATGACGGCAAGAAAATGTCGTTCAGCATTGAAAGACAATATTTTTTTAAACAAGATAAACCACCTGAACCTGATGAAAATATTTTTGAGAACAATGAAAAATTGAATGATAGTAACGAAGATGCTAAGGGTGAACGAAGAGATTCCGGCTTTGTCTTCAGCTTATATAATATAACCCGTTCGATGCCCTATGATCTTCAAACGGTAAGAAACTATTTTTCTGTAAAAATATCTGATGCGGGTGAAATTTATGAGATTTTATCGCCGTTTCCAGTTCATTTTACCGAAACTGAAATTATTAATCTTGTCAGTAGTGTATTTTTGCTCAAAAAAACATCAGGCAACTTTCAGGGACTTCGTTACCTTCTAGCTAAAAAGAATTACGGTTTTATAATGGTTTTTCTTGACAGGCGGACAGAAGATAATCTGCGCTTTCAGCTGCTTCAGATATCTTTGGTTGTGTATTTAGTCTGTATTATTGCAGGAACTCTAATTGCTTTTTTCTTCTCTCTATGGGCTGTTAAACCGGTTAAAACCGCATTTACAAAACAAAAGCAATTTATTGCAGATGCAAGTCATGAATTAAAAACACCTCTAGCTGTAATAAATGCAAATGTTGATGTACTGGAGGGTGAAATAGGAAGAAATACATGGCTGGATTATATAAAAAGTGAGTCATCACGGATGAATTCACTCGTAAAAGATTTATTGCTCTTAGCCAAATATGACAGTAAAGAAAATATTTATGAGTTCACAGAATTCGACTTATCGCGGGCATTGATGAGTACGGCTCTTCCTTTTGAAACCCTTGTCTATGAACAGGGAAAGAAAATGAGTATAGATATTCCGGATTCAATACTTTTTAAGGGTGATGAAAACAGAATTAAACAGCTTTTGCTGATTCTTTTAGATAATGCCTTAAAAAATTCAAACGAAAGCGATGAAGTAAGCTTAAAACTGGAAATTAGCGGTTCAAAAAAGATAATTACAGTGTATAATACAGGAACAGGGCTTGATAATAAGGAATGTGAAAAAATATTTGAGCGTTTTTATCGAGCCGACAGCTCAAGAACCCGTGAAACAGGCGGATACGGACTTGGGCTTGCCATAGCAAAAACAATAACTGAAGCACATAAGGGAAAAATATTTGCAGAGGGAAAAAAAGAAAGCTGGGCAAAATTTACAATTATCTTATAGAAAAGAGGTTTTATGAACACAATAATCAGGCAGCTCACACTTGCAGATGTACCCTATGTGTATGATATCTGCTTAAAAACAGGAAATAACGGGAAGGATGCATCGGAATTATTTATGGATCCCTATATGATTGGACAGTATTATGCAGCACCATATCTTTTTTACGAAATAGATGTATGTTTTGCTGCAGTGAATAATGACGCTGCGTATAAAAGGCCCTCCGGCTACATTATTGGAACCTCAGATTCTGCTTCCTATTATGAATGGTTTTATTCAGTTTGGATTCCTCAAGTTCAGCTTTTATACCCCCGGGATTCAATTTTTAAATCTCCCAATGAAAAAAGAATTTCAAAAATTATCTATGAAAAAAATGAAACCCCAGACGGCGAAATTCTCAAGGAGTATCCTGCTCATCTTCACATAGACCTTTTAAGCGAACTGCAGGGCAGGGGTGCTGGAAAAAGTTTAATGAATACTTTTTTTGAAGCATTGAAAAAAAAGGACTGTAAGGGACTCCACTTGGGAGTTTCAAAAGACAATGAGAATGCAGTAGGGTTTTATAAAAAAATTGGTTTTAATATCCTGGAAGAATCGCAATACAGTTTTCTTCTTGGAATTAAATTTTAAGTTGCGGGAATCGCTTTAGGGTTGTATAATATGCATATGCAGGATGAAACAATTATAACGAGCAGTGCCGTTGGGCAAAGACTCGAAATATTAACAGAGACTGATAAAGTATCGTATTTGATGTTTAACAATAGTAAGGTTAAACTCGTTGCAAAAATTACAATAGGCCGAGACACGGAAAATGATATTGTAATTGACAATAAGCTTGCCAGCAGGCGTCATGCTGTAATACAAAAAATAAAAGATGCCTATTTCCTTAAAGATGAAGGAAGTACAAACGGTACTTTTTTAAATGGAAAACCTATTCCTAAGGACAAATATGTTAAACTGAATTCTCAGGATAAGATTACTATTGGTAATGTCAACTTAGTAATCTCATAAAGGAGATTCCTCCTGATCCAAGATTTCTTCATCACACAAAAAACTCCTCATTCGATACCTTCGAAAGAAGAACTACGCAGTGTTTTGAATGAGGTAATATCAGTTTTAATGAATGAAAACCCCGAATACAGGATGCTCATAGATGATCATAAGCCCGGGTATCTTCTTGAGTTCAGCGGTAATGATCCTGTCATATTAGTTCCAGATCTTCATGCACGAAATGATTTTTTTGTACATCTTCTTAATACTCCTCTGAACGGAAAAAGTGTACTAAGCCGGATTTATGAAGAAAGTATTCGAGTCATATGCTTAGGGGACGGAATGCATGCAGAATCCAGAGCGAAGGAACGCTGGATACGTGCCTACGATGCTTATATTGAGGGCTGCATTACTAACGATTATCTGTATCAGGAAATGGCAGAAAGTTTACAGCTTATGATGAGGATTATGAGAGCGAAAATTGCTAAACCTTCACACTTCCATTTTTTAAAGGGTAATCATGAAAACATTCTTAATGAAGAAGGATCGGGTAATCATCCGTTTTCAAAATTTGCATTGGAAGGACAGCTGGTAAAAGACTTTATGCT
>JAKJFV010000224.1:3306-3611 GCA_022704725.1 Spirochaetota bacterium | reverse complement strand
ATAATACATTTTTCTTCATTTTTATGCTTTACCTGTAGAACCAAAACCGCCGTCTGAACGTTTTGTTACACTCAACTGATCTACCTGAATAAAATTCGCTTGTATAACAGGAGAAGCAACCATTTGGGCAATTCTGTCGCCATGATGAATGATAAAGTCATTTTTACCGTGATTAATCAGTATTACCTTTATTTCGCCCCTGTAATCGCTGTCTATTGTTCCGGGTGTATTAAGACAGGTTATACCGCTGTTGACGGCTAAACCGGAACGGGGACGTATTTGTACTTCATATCCTGCAGGTATTT
>JAKJFV010000224.1:0-3296 GCA_022704725.1 Spirochaetota bacterium | reverse complement strand
AACAGCAGCAACATCGCCCGGTTTAATGCAGACAGGTGTATCTAAACAGGCGCAAATATCCGCACCGGCTGATCCGGCAGTCTGATACACCGGTATTTGAGCACCGTTTGCAGGACGAACTAAAATTTTTATATCATTTTTTATCAACATAGCGTCTTCCTATAACGTATTAAATAGTTTCTTTATTACATTTTTGTGCCGCAGCGGTACAGACGGGCCGTATAATGCAAGGGCCTTCTGTTTTTCAATAGATAATTCAAAAATTAACGATTGTATCTGCTCAATACTGATTTTCATTATTCTCTCTATTCTTTCTTCCGAACTTAACAAAGGCAGGTTAAGAAAATGAAGCCTTGCAAGCATTTTCATCCTTTGCTCCGGGTCTTCAGATGCAATAATTTCTTCTCCGCAAATATGCTGACGGGCAGATTCAAGTTCATCTGCGGAAATTCGGCCGGTAAAAAAAAGCTTCATTTGATCAAACAAATCTGCTATTACCCTATAGGTGTTTTTTTTTGAAGATGATGCATATGCACACCAAAAAGCACTGTCGCAAAACAATGAAACATAACTGAATACATTATAACAATAACCTGCCTTCTCACGCAAGCTTTGAAAGAGCCTTGAACTCATAGTGTCGCCGATTATTGCATTTAATAAAGACCATTGAAGAAAAGAATCTATAGTTTCCGGTTTTCTTATTGGATACAATAGAAAAATCTGCTGCTGCTGAAACCCTGCTTTAATGCAGTGCATGCCTGTTTTCCACTGGGGCAGCGAAAAACTGCTTTCTTCCGCCTGATTCTGCCTGCAGGGGTTTTTCCCTAACAATTCTACCACGTCTTCTTCATTGAAATTGCCCGATATACATACAACAAGTTTTCCCTGCACAATATTTTTACTATACCACTCATATAATTCTTCACGGCTTATTTTCTGAATATCCTCTGCAGAACCTGAAATTGATTGTGAAATTGTCTGACCAGGCCAAATAGATTCAAAAATTGCGTCATTTGCAGCCTCTTCAGGATCATCTAACCCGGATACAATCTCATTTTCAATTACAGACCGTTCCTTTTCTATATCCATTCTTGTCAATGTTGAGTTAAGCATCATGTCGTTCATAACAGACAGGGCTTGTATGGTGTATAAGGAAGGAACAACGCAGTGTACACAAATGTTTTCGCGGTCAGTAAAAGCATTTATATAGCCGCCGATTCTGTCAAAAGAAACTGCAATATCGAAGGCGCTTTTTGTAGTCGTACCTTTAAATAAAAGATGTTCGACAAAGTGCGATATTCCGCGTTTTGTATCTGTTTCATACCTGCTGCCCGTATAAAACCAAAAACCGACTGCAGCGGTTTTAGCCGTTGCAACCGGTTCTGTTATGAGTATTATCCCATTGTTCAGAGACAGCTTTGAAACAGGCATGCCTATTTTTTTGACTGTTCCTCTAATGCATCAATATAAGAAAGATTCAATCTTCCCATTTTATCAATTTCTAAGAGTTTGACAGGAATCTGCTGTCCTTCTTTTACGACATCAGATACTGTATTAATCTTTGAACGGGAGAATTTTGATATATGGCAAAGCCCTTCTTTTCCAGGAAGAATCTCAACAAAGGCTCCGAAGTCCATAATGCGCTTAACAGTACCATTATAAATGAAACCTACTTCGGGATCTTCTACAATGCCCTTAATAGCGCGTTTTGCATCATCGGTTGCCTTTGAGTTTTTACCATAAATTGTAACGGTACCGTCATCATCTGTATTAATTGTTACACCATACAAAGCAGAAATACCTTTAACGGTTTTACCGCCGGGACCAATTAAGGCTCCGATCTTATCGGTTTCAATTTTCATTGTTTCAATTTTTGGAGCATACTGACTGATCTGTTCGGCAGGTTTATTTATTGTCTGATTCATGATGCCTAAAATGTGAAGTCTTGCTCTTTTTGCCTGATCCAAAGCCTTTGTCATAATTTCTGTAGTAACACCGGCAATCTTTATGTCCATCTGAAAGCCTGTTATACCTTTTTCGGTACCGGCTACTTTAAAATCCATGTCGCCAAGGTGATCTTCCTCTCCAAGAATGTCGGAAAGAACAGCATATTTTTCATAGGGATTTTCTTTAGTTCCTTCTGTTATGAGACCCATAGCAATACCGGCAACAGGACGTTTCATGGGAACACCGGCAGCAAGCATACATAAGGTTCCGCCGCAGACTGATGCCATTGAAGAAGAACCGTTAGATTCCATGATCTCAGATACAACACGAACGGTATAAGGAAATTCCTCGCGGGAAGGAATCATGGGTTCTAAGGCTCTGCGGGCCAGATTTCCGTGACCAATTTCACGTCTTCCGGTTCCCATTCTTCCTACTTCACCAACAGAGTATGGAGGGAAGTTATAGTGGAGAATAAAGTGTTCTCTTCTATCGCCGTCAATATCGTCATACACCTGTTCGTCAAGAACAGTACCAAGGGTAGAAACGGCTAAGGCCTGTGTTTCTCCGCGTGTGAATATTGCAGATCCGTGAGGACGGGGAAGCACATTAATTTCACAGGATATTGGACGAATATCTTCGGTTCCGCGTCCGTCAACTCTAACGCCCTTATCGAGGATGCTTTTTCTTAAAACGTTATATTCCATTTCTTCAAAAAGCGCGTTAAAAAGCTTTTTCTGTGTTTCATCTTCAAGCTGGGATGCATATTTTTCTGCAAGAGAATTTTTTACCTGAGCAATTGCATCATGACGAAGATGTTTACCCTTAACAAAGCATGCTTTTTCCATTTGAGGCATTGCTTCTGCCAGCATTGCGTCTTTATTTTCAAGACTTACCTGTAAAGGAGCAAGGGGAAGTTTATCTTTTCCTGCAAGTTTTTTGAGTTCATCCTGAAGTTTGCACATCTCTGTGATGAATTCCTGAGCCTTAGCTAAAGCGCCCATCATAACTTCTTCAGAAACTTCTTTTGAACCGCCTTCTACCATGGTAAAACCGTCAGCAGTACCTGCAACAACAATTTCAAGGTCGCCTTTTTCAATCTGTTCGTATGTCGGATTTAGAATGTATTCACCGTTAATGTAGCCCACTCTAACAGCAGCAATAGGACCATTAAAAGGAATATCGGAGATATGAACAGCAGCAGAACTTGCAATAACTGACAATATGTCAGGAGGATTAATCTGATCTGATGAAACACAAGTTGGAATAACCTGAATATCGCGTCCGAAAGCAATATCGAAAAGAGGACGCATAGGACGGTCAATAAGACGGGAAACTAGAATTTCCTTATC
>JAKJFV010000223.1 GCA_022704725.1 Spirochaetota bacterium | reverse complement strand
CGACGGTGTCTAAACTTTTTGAAAAGGTATTTCGAAGCAACACAGGATTAGACAATGTTATTAAACATCTAGTAAGAATATTCAGCGCCAGAACCTACCAGGAAATATCACATCACATTCTATCTGCGGTACGCGATGTGGCTCAATCAGCGTCTCCTTCTTCTTACGCGATGGCTGGCGGATGCTGCGGAATACGAATAAGTCCCGGTTCGTTTTATGTATTTAAAAGTACCGGACGATCAAGTATAGAAAATATTATTGATAATGCATTGGAAGTTACAACCCGGGGGCAGGTTTTTACTTTTGCGGTGAATGACGGAGAAAAAACAGCTAAGCAAAAGTTTACAATTGACTGCGGTATTCTCATAATGCATTTTTATGATGCAATACGGGAAAATGAACTTGCAGGTTTTCTTGTTTTACCGGTATCGCAGGATTGCGACCCGGATCTGCTTCTTAAGATGATAGATCTTATGTATCAAAACATTCAAATAGCGCTATGCAAGATGAGCTTGGCAAATGATTTGTATATTACACAAGAGGAACTCGTTCGCGCCTTTGCAGAGCTTTCGGAATCAAAATCCCGGCAGACAGGACAGCATATTAAGCGTGTTTCTGAATATATGCAGATAATGGCAAGTGCCTTAAATCTTGAAGAAGAAGAGAAAAAAAGTTTGTGCATAGCTTCGATGATGCACGATATAGGAAAACTTCTTATTCCGGAAGAAATTCTTGAAAAACCGTCAAAGCTTACTGCGGATGAGTTTACTATAATAAAAAAACATGTTGTGTACGGGTATGAGCTGCTTAAAAACTCTCCCGGCCGGGTTATGGAAATTGCCCAAACAATAGCCTTAGAACATCACGAAAAATGGGACGGGTCGGGGTATTTAGGAAAAAAGGCAGAAGAAATTGATTTATACAGCAGACTGATGGCTGTGGCAGATGTATATGATGCATTAGTGAGCCGAAGATCCTATAAGCAAAAATGGGAACCAAAGGATGCTTATGATGAAATTATCAGGGGTTCCGGAAGTCATTTTGATCCGATGATTGTTTCAATTTTTCAAAAAAAGTACGATTTGTTCTATTCTGTGGTACAAAAGTATCCGGATTCACCTCAGGATGAGGATTTGCGTAATACTGATAATTTGCCATTTATTGAGAAAAAAAGTTTGTTAAAATTGGCGGAAGAAAAAATACCTGATGGATCATTTTAATAAAAAAGCTGCCCGTGAAGAGGAAAACCCCTAAAGCCGGACAGCTTATTTTCTTTATATTACAGACAAAAGGAACTGTTCTATGTAACAGGAGCGTTCCCGGTCAAGTCTAAAGCAGTTCTTCAATATCCAGCTCGCCTGCAGCACAGGGAACTGTTACGGCCCAGTTTTCAAGGACAGAGGGATGAATTTCTCCGAATATTCCTATTTGTTTACCCTTAATTATAATGCCTGCCTGCCTGCCCGGAATAAACCGCGGGTCGGAAGTTTCTTTGACCTCATACGAGTGATCAAGAAAATATAGTAATGTTGCTATTTCACTTGCAATGGTATTGTAGTTAGCATCACCAGAAGCTGTGAGGAAACCCAAACTTTGTCGAGTCCGTGTTCCCGTATTTTCTTCTCCGCATAAAAAAGCGACCTTGCCAATCTCGAATACCTTGTGAGGATACACTGCATTTCCGGAAACAGCTTCTGCAGAAAGCAAAGAAGGTATAATAGAAGGGCGTACAAATTGATAATTTTCACTCATCGGGTTTGATATTTCTATTACGGCAGAATCATCGATGTTCATTTTTTCAATATAATCCTTTTTAGAACCAAGATAATTGAAAATCATTTCCTGGTAGCCGAGTCCTACCATTAGAGTTTTTGCTTTCCTGCTGAAAATTGTAACAGGTGTAAGACGTCCGATGGTAAAATCGCGCGGTTTTTCAGGTTTGAAAAAAGACAATTCTTTTCCCATCATAATATCTTCAATGATGTCGACTGCATGTAAAAAGTCGTTTCTATAAGGAGGGGGCGTCACAGTGAGGATTTCTTTTCCTTTTGAACCTGATACAACAGAATCGCAGCCCATATGTGAAAGGGCTTTTTGTGCGTCTTCAGCTGTAAGTGCACTGCCGAGAAGTTTATTTACTGCAGAAAGCTCAGCTTGTGTTGTTTCCTGGAAAAAATAAGGAGTTACAAGTTCTTTTCCAAAGCCTGTTTCGTAAGGGTGTTTTACAAGTACCGGCAGAATGGTATAACCTGCATCTGCAAAGTCGCAGGCAACAATGTTCGTTGCAAGAAGAAGAGACGGCATATCTGTTCCGGTCATCTCTACTAAAAGATCTGTATCACCCACTTGAACAGCTCCGAGGGTTGCACTATTAATGATCGGCGCCATGGAAAGAACTTCATTTTTAGCATCGGTTAGAAGGGGAAATTTATTCATATCCTGTAAAATCCAGCCGTATTCTTTTCCTTTGGGATGATCGGTAATAATTTGGCGGCAGGTCATTTTTTCTTCACAGGCAAGGGGAATAAAGCTGGTTTTATCCGGGTCCACAGCCTTGTAAGAAATAGGCCATTGTATGTGAGCTGAGCGGTAAACGCCCATGGAAATAGACCGTCGTTTGCGTCCAAAGTTCCAGCAGAGCTTTTCCTGTGTTTGGATAATGTCGAGAAGCATGGGCTCATCAATAGGCTTTCCGGAGATTACAAATGCTGTCATGAAAGGGCGTATGTTTTTAAGATCCGGATCTACGTGTACAATACGGGTTCCGAAGTCCTTATTTGAATCTTTCGAAGATAAAAATGAAGCATATGACTGTTTTTTGCCGCCGCTGTGAATTTTAAGCTGCCGTGCAATTCCGCCTGTTGACCATAAATCCGGGCGGTTAGTGTCGTTTAATTCAATTTTTATGATGCGTTCGTTTTCCGGCAGAGACATATCGGGTTTTTCATCTAATTCTGCTTTACCGCATGTTAAACGGGCTTCAAGTGTATCATAATCAAATTTTTGACCAGCAAGAGAAAAAAACAATTTTTCATTAACTTCTATTTTTGGCATTGTTGTAACCTCAGAAAAAAGATAACAAAGTATATCAAAGACGGGGATTGGTGTCTATTGTGTTATAAAAAATACCATGGTACATTGGTTAGAGGCTTTATTATCTGTTAGGAGGATTACATGAAAGCATTATTTATCGGCGGCACTGGCAACATCAGCAGCGCCTGCTCCAAACTGGCGCTGGAACGCGGCGTGGAACTTTATCTGCTCAACCGGGGGCAGTCGCTCCGGCCTCTGCCGGAAGGCGCGCGCGTGATTCCTGACGGGGTTACAGTTTTAAAATGCGATGTAAGCGATGAACAGGCGCTTACAGACGCAGTAAAAGATATGGAGTTTGATGTTGTTTCCGATTTTATAGCCTTTGTTCCTTCTCAGCTGGAACGTGATTACAGGGTTTTTAAAGGTAAAACAAAACAATTTATGTTTATAAGTTCTGCATCTGCGTATCAAAAACCTCTTTCTAATTATCAGATTAACGAGGGGACACCGCTGGCTAATCCATATTGGGAATATTCCAGAAACAAAATAGCCTGTGAGGATTTTCTCATGAAAAAATACCGGGAGG
>JAKJFV010000222.1:301-3632 GCA_022704725.1 Spirochaetota bacterium | reverse complement strand
AGGAGCTAAGGTTTTTCATATTTTTATATCACATTTTCATTGGGATCATATTCAGGGACTTCCTTTTTTTGATCCTGCTTATAATCAAGACTCGGAAATCCATTTTTATTCTCCTTCCGAAGACTTAAAAAGGATCTTGTTTGCACAAATGGAAGAACCTGAATTTCCGGTTACAATGAATGCCTTTACCAAAAAAATAACGTATCATACCATAGTTCCAAATGAATCTTTCTATGTCGGAGACGTACAGGTGGCCTGTAAAAAAATGTCTCATCCGGGAGATTCTTATGCATATTCATTTCTTGAAGATAATCGAAAGTTTATTTATGCAACCGATGTTGAAATTTTTACGAAAGACTTTGAACGCGACGGAGAAAATGACCAGTTTTTTGACACGGCCGATGTTTTAGTTATTGATTCACAGTACACAGCAGAAGAAGCAGTAGAAAAAGAAAACTGGGGACATTCTGCATTTTGTTATGCTGTAGATTTTGCCGCAGCATGGAATATTCCAAAGGTTCTTTTATTTCATCATGATCCGACCTATGATGACAAAAAAGTGTATTCAATACTTCAGTCAGCCCGCTGGTATGCAGGGTATGCTGTTAAAAAAGAAATCAATCTTGATATAGCTGCAGAGGGATTGGAAATAGAAGTATGATGGAAGTTAAGGTTTCAGTAGATTTAACCGAAACGCAGGTAAAGGCATTGCTGCTTCTTTTGAAAAGGCAAAGGGATCTTGATTCCGAATTAAAACCTTTGTATGATACGTTTCTTGATTATATTTATAATACCATGACCATTGAAGAGGCCGAGAAATATTTTAATGAAAGCTAAACGACTAATTTTTACATTATTAATTTTACTCATGACAGCTGCCGCTGCTTCAGGTTTTATAGTTTTATATCTTTTAAAACCTGTTTCAATTAATTCAGAGGCTGAAACACAGAAAATTGTTATTTCCCGGGGATTATCTGCAAAGTCAATAGGTGTGATGCTGTATGAAAAAAAACTCATACGAAGCCCCTTGCTGTTTTATGCCGCAGCGCGGTATTCTGGAACTGTTATTAAGGCAGGTGTATATCAGATATCGCCGGATATGCAGTATATGGAAATTCTCAAACTTCTTGAAAAAGGAAAAGATGCTCAAATTATAGTATCAATTCCTGAGGGCTTAACTATTTCCCGCATCGGCGCTTTACTTGAACAAAAGGGAGTTGCAACTGCTGCAGATTTTATTTCTGCCTCCCGTGATCCTCTTATTCTTGAAAAATATGCTATTCCGTCTGAAAGTGCAGAAGGGTATCTTTTCCCGGATACTTACTATTTACAGCCCGATATGTCTCCATCACAGGCCGTATCAATAATGATAGAAAATTTTTTCACAAAAGTTAAATCAATTCCAGCTTTAGAAGATAAAACAAATACTGAACTTTTTTATGTTGTACGTTTAGCATCAATTGTTGAACGTGAATACCGCAGAGCAGATGAGGCTCCCTTAATTGCAAGTGTTTTTGCCAACAGGCTCCGCTATAACATTGGATTATACTCCTGTGCAACAATAGTCTACATATTAACGGAAATTGAAGGCAGAGATCATCCGGAGAGAATAACAGAAAAAGATACGAGAATTGAAAGTCCGTATAATACCTATTTATATGCAGGGCTTCCCCCGTCTCCAATATCGAATCCGGGCTTAACTGCTTTAAACGCTGCAGCCGATCCGCCCAGGACAGAGTATTATTATTTTAGGCTCATTGATGAAACATCGGGTACTCATACCTTTACAAAAAACTTTGATGATCATAAAGAAGCCGGCTTAACTTTGACTGCAAAAAAAAGGGCAGGTAATTAATGCCTAAAATTGCTTCAGCAACTATAGATGAAGTAAATAACCGTACCGATATTGTTGCCCTGGTAAACGAGTATACCCGTCTTGACAGACGAGGATCCGACTGGTGGGGCTGTTGTCCCTTTCATAACGAAAAAACGCCCTCTTTTCATGTACTTCCCGACAGGAAAATGTACCACTGTTTCGGCTGCGGAGAAGGCGGCGGGGTCATTAAATTTCTTATGGAGATGGAAAAAATCAGTTTCACCGAAGCTGTGATAAGTTTAGCAAAAAAAAACGGCGTGGAAGTTATTTATGAAGGGTCCAATTATCAGGAACCGGAGAAAAATAACACCAAAGATCTGTATATAGAGCTTTATACCAGGGTATCGGGGACGTATCATTTTTTTCTTACACAATCGGAATTAGGATCCTTTGCTAAATCCTATATAGTTAAACGGGGTATTAGTGAAGAAATAATCGAAAAATTTGAGCTGGGTTATGCTCCTTCAGATAAATACTGGCTTAAAAAGTTTTTAAAAGAAAAAAAATACAGTGATGAATTTCTTAAAGAGTCAGGGCTTTTTTCAAATAACTATCCCGATATTTCTTTTTTTATTGACAGATTAACGTTTCCCATCGCTAACAGGAAGGGGCAGGTTATCGGTTTCGGGGGCAGGCTTTTAAGGGGCGACGGACCAAAATATCTCAACTCAAGAGAATCCGAAATTTACAGGAAACGGGAAAATCTCTACGCTTTTCATTTGGCAAAACAGCATATCAGGCAAAAAAAGGCTATTATTCTCTGTGAAGGATACATGGATGTTATAGCCTATCATCAGGCAGGCATACAAAATGCTGTTGCGCTTTTAGGAACTGCGCTTACCGAAGAACAGGTAAAGCTCATTCAACCCTTTATTGAGACTATTTTTCTTTCCCTCGATAGTGACAATGCCGGCGTACAGGCAACCCTTAAATCAATAATAGTGTGCCGCAAAGCCGATATAACGGTTAAGGTTATCAGTTTTAAGGAAGGGAAGGATCCGGCAGATATTCTTTTAAACAACGGCGTTGAAGCATTGACACGATGTGTCGACAGCGCTATAATAGATGTTGATTATTTGTTGTCTTTTCTGGCAAAAGAGTATAATACAGATACTCCGGAGGGAAAAACAAAGGCCGCCTTGTCTTTTTTTCCCTATGTAGAAGCCTTGAAATCAGACATACAAAAAGAAACGAGTTTGGAAAAATTATGCCAAACTTTCAGCTTAAAACCAGAGGCGGTGAAAAAAGACTTCAATAACCGAGGTTTGTACAAAAGTTCAATTCAGAATGACAAACAATCCAAGACACAACAAGTACCCGTTAAAAAAGAAAAAATTAAACCCAATGTGGAGTTGCGGGCTATTATAGCAGTGATTGCTAATATTGATTGTTTTCCAAAGATACGAACTAAGATCAACCCTGAGGATTTTGAAGACGCTATGGCCCGGGATATGT
>JAKJFV010000222.1:0-291 GCA_022704725.1 Spirochaetota bacterium | reverse complement strand
TAATGTCAAAATGTTCCAGTGACGGAATTCATCAGTTTGTTGCAGAATATATTACAAACGGCGAGTTTTCGATAAATACTGAGAAAACAATAGAAGACATTATTGTTTTATTAAAACGTAATAGTTTGGAACGCAAACGCGACCGCCTGACAAACCAGATAAGACAGTTTACTGTTGTTACTCTGGAAGATCAAAAACAACTTGAAAGCATGATCAGTGAAAAAATGAACATTGATTTTGAATTGTTACAAAAAAAGGATGCAAACGGATGACGGATCAAGAACTCGATCC
>JAKJFV010000221.1:3370-3634 GCA_022704725.1 Spirochaetota bacterium | reverse complement strand
TCTGTCACCGCAGTATATAAGGCAGATAGATAACTTTCAAAATGATTTAGAGGATTACCGTAATCGTCGGCAGTTTTTATATGTTTTTCTGCTTTTTTTGATACCGACACTGATGCCGTTACATATAGTGTATGTTCGGCTCTCGTCATTGCAACATAGAGGAGCCTCCTCAGTTCTGCATCGCGCATATAGCCTTCTATCAGTCTGCTTCTGGTAAAAAAGTAATTAGGTTTGCACTCGGGAATTCCTGCACTATTTTCAATA
>JAKJFV010000221.1:0-3322 GCA_022704725.1 Spirochaetota bacterium | reverse complement strand
CAAAGAAAACTGCTTCGTTGTTTGTGTCATTTTTACCTGCATCGGACAACCCGCAGACAAAAACAACAGGGAATTCAAGCCCCTTGCTTTTATGAATACTCATGAGCCGTACTGCACCCGGTCTTTCAAGCGGAATATCCATATCTGTCAGTGATGAATTTCCATTCTGAAGCTCATCGAGAATATCAATAAAATCTACAAGTGTTTTCCCTTCACTGTCTATTCTGCGTGCCAGTTCAAATAAAAAGTCGTAAAGCTCGGCGTATTGAGACACTTCATCATTCCACAGTGTTTCAAAGCGGTAGCCCTCTGAGTACCATATACGGGTAATAAGTTCGTTCACGTTCGATTGTTTTACAACTGTACACAGCCTTTCATACCGTTCACGTCCTTTTTTATAGAAATACCGGTCAGCGGTTTCCAGTACTTGTTCGGCTTCCGGGCTAAAGGGCTCAGCGTTCTCTGACCATTGGGCCAGACAGGCATTCACACCGTTGTGACTCATGCGTACAAAGGGTGAATGCAGTACAGATGCATAGGAAACGGCATCTTTTGGAAAAAGGATAAGCCTGAGCAGCGCATATATGTCGTTCACCGGTGCATCTGAAAAAAAACTGTTAATGCTTTCGCTTACATAGGGTATTCCGAATGCCCGAAGGTATTTTTCATAATAAAATTGATTGGTATAAGAACGGAAAAGTATTGCAAAGCTTTCATAGGTGTACTGCCCGCCTGGTTCGTCTATAAGAGATCGTATTTTTTGTGCTGTAAAAAAGGCAAGTGTTTCTTTTTTACTCAGAAGCTCTGTCTCTTCTGCAGAAGGCTGGTTCTCATTACCCGGTGAGCTGCTGTTTCCGGAACCTGAAGATGCATCATCGTCTTCTGTTTCTGTATTGTCGTCTGCCGCTTTAGCATCTAACAGGCAGACTTTTATTCCAGGCTCCAAAGATGTCTTTTTTTCAAGTTTACTGCTGTCATAACTTACTGCAGTGTATTCAGCTTCAAAGGAGGGAAACTCAATATCAGTATCGAGATGTTCCTTTTTTATGAAGATTGAACTTCTTTGAGGGCGGACAGCTTCCATTTTTCCCAGGTTTTCCAAGTTCTGCGGATAATCAGCCCCGCCGAACAGGGAATTAAAACCGGCTACGAGGGAGTTTGAGGAACGGAAATTCGTTGAAAGCACTGCACTTGAGTCAAATATTTCTTTTAAGGATCTAAAAACTGCGACATCGGCACCGCGGAAGCGGTAAATAGATTGTTTTTCATCCCCTACGAAAAAGAGCTTGTCGGGACATAGATCTTCCGGCCCGGGGATAC
Organism: Spirochaetota bacterium; assembly: GCA_022704725.1. GTDB lineage: Bacteria > Spirochaetota > Spirochaetia > Treponematales > Treponemataceae > JAAZLA01. The sequence goes on along the minus strand of JAKJFV010000221.1, from coordinate 2,002 downwards.
TCTCGGAGAATGCTCTGTTAAGTTCTTGTTCTCTTTTTTCTGCGAGTAAAAAAAGCATATCGCGCTGCTGGGCGTTATCGTCCTGAAACTCATCGATCATTATTGAACGGATGCTGTTTTTTTCTGTCTCGCGGATATCGCGGTTTGTTTTCAAAATTTCCAAAGCAAGATCCGAGACATCTTTAAAGGTAAGTATACCGCTCATGCGTTTTAGGCCGTTGAACTCCTCCTGAAACTGCTCTAGAAGCGACATTATATCTTTAATAACATTTGCGTTAAGAAGAAAACTGCAGACACCGGAAAGCTCTTCATAGATATTGCGCAGTTCCTCTATGTATTGTTTTATGCAGTCAAAGGGAACCTTGTTTGAACGGATGCTTACTTTTTGGAGAGTATACATCTGAATCATGACGTTAGTTAGTTCTTTTTCGAACAGCCTGCTGCCCTCACCTAAAAAACTTTCTACTGCAGTTTCATCCGGAAAAGAAAAACCGTTTTCAATAGAGGCAAGCGCTTTTTCTAAACTTAAAAATGATGCTGAATTTTTTTCCTTTTCTGTAATTTCTGTAAAATTCTGACAAATACCATCAACTGCAGCATAGAGTTTAGAAGTGAAATTTTTATACTGTGTAATAATTTCCTTTTTTTGCTTTTCAAAAAGAGAAAGAAAGGGAACAGGATTAGCAAGGCTCGTATGGTCTACCATGACTGATGCAAATAACTCCTGCGCAATGTGCTCAATTTTTTTTGTACCAATAAATTGTTGTAAAGATGGATTTGCTCGGTGTTTTAATATGAAGGGGATTGCGTTTTTTTCTGCAAATTCGCGTGCTTTTACAGGGTCTGTTGTAAAATCGGGGCTGATGCCGAAAAATCTTCCGCCTCGTTTGACAATGGAGGCACAGTAAGAATCAAGTGTTTGAATGCGTGCTGTATGGAACTCTTCTACCGCCTTTTGCGCCCTTTGAGTCGACTCATCTTTTTCTGAATCTTCGGCTAGTCCCTTAAGAGTGCCGTATATCCTCTTATACATTTCAGAGGCAGCCTTGTCGGTGAAAGTGAGTGCTAAAATTTTTTCTACCGGAATATTCCGGATTGTTACAAGGTAGGCAAAACGGAATGCAAGGACATGGGTCTTGCCAGAGCCGGCTCCTGCAGCTACTACTGCATTTTTTTCGAGCCGCACAGCCTTGAGCTGTTCTTCGTTTAGCTTCTTTTTTAAAACTTTAAAAGCGGTGCAGGTTTGTTCTGTCATGAATTTGTATCCTCCGCTTTTTTCATTGCTGTTTTGTCGCCGTCTACAATAAAGGTTGTTCTGCAGACTGCTTTATGCTTACAGGCGCTGCAGGTGTCGAACGGTATGCCTCCGGGCAGAGAAAAAATATTGTTTTGAATATTTGATTTAAAAATTTGAATATCCTGCTCCAACGCATCGAGTGTATCTACAAAATTTATAAAGGATTCAGTATTTTGATCCGGATCGCGCGTAACCCTTTCTTTTTTTTGCAGGGGACTTATTTTTTTTGTAAGTGAATTCTGTATTTGGCCGAGTATTGTAGTAAGCTTTTTTTGATGAATACTGAAAAAACCTGCACCAAAAATTTCACTGTGCACCGCCTGCTCATAAAGTTTTGTATAAAGGGCTAACTGAAAATCTGATAAATCACTACCGTCAATAGATACACATTCTTTTTTTGAAGGGACTGCACCGGTTTTAAAATCAAGAATCCAGATTCCGTCTGAATTTTCCAGTACTAGATCAATGTATCCTTTAAGCATATAATCGTCTTTTTCTATAACGTATTCTTCTTCGGTCGAAAGAATAGTGCTGCCTCCAAAAAACTGTAAAAACACCATCAAAAAAGCTGAGAGTTTTTTATAAAACGAGGCCTCCTGTGCTTTTACAACTTGAACTGTCAGGTCGCTTATAAACTCAAAGGTGAAACAGGATTCGGGGAAGCCGTTTATAACATCGTTTACCGCTTTTTGTAAAACTTCTGCA
>JAKJFV010000220.1 GCA_022704725.1 Spirochaetota bacterium | reverse complement strand
TAAAAGCATCTGAATAGATTTTTACTAAATCAGGAGAAAAGTAGTCTTTTTCATTTTTTGTTAAAAGTAAAACAGCCTGTGAATACAACGAGCCGTACACAGTGCCGCTCAGGTTTTTACCCATGGTGGCAGCTTCGTCGTAACGCTTCTGCTGTAAAAAGAAGCTGGTGTAAACAGCCCTGACTTCTATACTTTGAGGATTTTTTTTAAAAGCCCTTGAGATTACTTCCCCGCAAAGCTCAGCATTCTGCATAAGAGCAAAACGCCTGTATATACCCAAGTATTGAAAATCTGTATGGGCTATTTTTAGAGCTTTATGAAGTATTTTTTCAGCGGATTCAAACTGCGCCTGAGCAATGTATGAATCTGCTAAATCCATTTTGGAAGTAAAAGATTCATTAGTCACACTCATTATGCAGGAAAAAAAGAGAATTATACATGCGGCTGTGAAGAAGATCTTCAAAAAGCCCATGCTTATTTTCCTTCTTTTTTTTGAATATTATCCAGTACAGCATTAATAAATTTGAACGATTCTCCGGATCCGAATTCTTTAGAAATATCAATCGCCTCATCAATAATTATTGTCGGGTGAATATCCTTTTGAAACAACAATGGATACACACTAATTCTTAAAATAGCCAAATCTACACGATTTAAACGGTCAAAATCCCAATTACATAAATTCGCTTTAATTTTCTCATCAATTACCGGAAGGTTATCAATTGTACCTTTTATTAAGAGTCGTGCAAAAGTCAAACTTTCTTCACCCATTTTTTCGAGCATACTTTCTTCTACCCATGAAAAAGTGAGCAAACTTTGTAAATCTATTGACCCTACATCAAAAGAATACAGTGCTTGAAATGCTAAAATTCTGCCTTTTCGTCGTGCCACGTATATCCCCTACCATTCCAAAAGCTTATCAAGGGCTTCACCAGTCTTAAGCATTTGATAATTTTCCGGAGTCCGAAGAGCTGCAGTTACCTCTGTGGTGGCTGTAGTAAAACCTTCCGCCTGCTTTTGCTGTGCAAGTGTATTCTTAATGTATTCGTAGACAGTAACTGTTGTATCCGGCTGAACAATATCGCTAAGAGTTAACATACGAGCATCATACCGTTCCCGAATAGTATAAAACTGATAATCATTATCTGTTTCATTTATATCTGAATAAAATCCTATCTGTTTTGAGAACATTGACAGCAGAGACTGATAATCAATTCCCAGCTGCTGTGCAGCATTCTGGGTCTTGCTGACATACATATCTCCTGCCTGCAAACCGGAGGTATCAGCCTTTGCAGTTTCTCTCAATTCTGCAAGTGTAATTTTGGAAGATTTTACATCGTCCATAAGCGTTTTTGTTTTTGTTAATGCAGCAGCTGAATCGTTGTTTTTTGGAACTAATACTAAAAATAGTTTTAAAATATCACTTTGAACAAAGGATGTTTTATTCATTTCATAATACGAACGAACTTCATTATCTGTCGGAGCCGCACTTGTTATAACATCCGGGCGCTTAGCCATAATATACTGCTGCGCAATCAGCTGATTTTTTAAATACAGCTTATATTCAGAAACATTCATTCCTACCTGGCTGATCATAAAATCATCAAGACTTAGATTTGTCTGTTCCTTGACCAGAGCAGCAAATTCCTGCTCAGTAATAGGTTTTCCAACCTGGCTCGAAATATTATCTAAAAAGTATTTATTTACCTGCGAATCTGTTAAAGTTATTCCATCTTTTGCTGCAGCCTGAAGAACAAGGCGTTCATCGATTAGCGCATTAAGAATCTCTTTTTTTTGATCCAGGGTAAATGCGGCAATACCCATTTGTTTCTTATAAATCTCAACACGGGTTTTCAGCTGCTTAACAGTAATTGACTCGCTTTTATTGAGTTTAATATTTACAATTGGCTGCAGATCAACCTGAGCATAAAGCACAGAACATAAACTAACTAATAATACCGAAATTGAAACTATACGCTTCATTACATCACCTTCTTGTTCAAAATAATACAGTACCTAATATATTAATACCATATAAGTATATAGTAAACAGTAATTATAACCGTTCGTTACAAAGAATAGAAAAAATCAACTTATGACAGCCCGGATTCTTCTTACACCGGCAGAAGATGACTGTTCCTTTTGAATCTTAAATGTACCAATTGTACCTGTGCGCTCAACATGAGGCCCTCCGCATACTTCCTTGGAGAAACTGCCTATTGTATACACTTTAACAGTTGCCTCATATTTTTCGCCGAATAAGGCCCGGGCGCCGCTCTTTTTAGCATCGTCAAGACTCATTATTTCCATTGTAACAGGAACATCTTTTTTAATCTGTTCATTTACAAGGTCCTCGACTTTTTGGATCTGTTCCTTTGTCATTGGTTCAAAATGGGCAAAGTCGAACCTCATTCTCTCTGAAGTAATGTTTGATCCCTTTTGCGCAATGTGATCACCAAGGACAATTGTTAAAGCCTGCTGCAAAAGATGTGTTGCAGTATGATATTTCGTCGTAGTTTCAGAATTATCTGCCAAACCGCCTTTAAAAAGTTGTTCACTGCCGGCTCTGGATAATTCCTGATGTTTTTTAAAGGCCTCATCAAATTCTTCGCGGTTTACCTTCATTCCATGCTCTGAAGCAAGTTCCTCTGTTAATTCAACCGGAAAGCCGAAAGTATCATACAACCTGAACGCTACGCGTCCAGGAATAACCTTTGCAGGATTTTTCATTAAGTTAGGAAGCAGTTTTTCAAATTCTGCCTCGCCCTTTTTTAACGTTTCGTTGAATTTATTTTCTTCCGCTGTTAATTCATTTTTAATTTTTTCTGCATTTTCATGAAGCTCGGGATACGGACCTTTAAAATTTGCAATAACTGATTCTGCAAGATCTGCTAAAAAAGCTTTTTCTATACCAATTTTTTTTCCATGACGGACAGCACGGCGTATAAGTCTTCGCAAAACATAACCCGCACCGACATTGGACGGAGTAACACCTTTGGGATCCCCTAAAATAAAAACAGACGACCGCGCATGATCAGTAATTATTCGAATGCTTTTATCTTTCTCAGGATTATTTCCATATGTTATACCGGATAAGGCTTCTATAGCCTGAATAACCGGCTGGAATATCTCCGTCATATAAACACTTGTCTTTCCCTGAAGAACGGTTATTGTTCTTTCAAGCCCCATTCCAGTATCTACATTTTGTTTCGGAAGTTTTACAAGAGTTTTTTCATCAACCCTGTTGTACTCCATGAAAACATTATTCCAAATCTCAAGCCAGTTTTTACTGTCGGTACCCTTATTTGAACCATGGGGAGGGAATCCGTCGCCAACCCAATAGAAAATTTCTGTATCCGGACCGCAGGGGCCTGTAGGACCTGCTGCCCACCAGTTATCTGAAGCAGGAAGATAAGCAATTTTGTCTTCACTCATACCGTTATCTTTCCAATACTGCGCAGATTCATCATCCCGGGGGGCATTCTCATCACCGGCAAACACAGTTACAGAAAGTTTACGGGGATCCAAAGCAAGCCAATCCTGACCTGTTAAGAATTCATAACTATATGCAATTGATTCTTTTTTAAAGTAATCTCCTAAAGACCAGTTACCCAGCATTTCAAAACAGGTAAGAT
>JAKJFV010000021.1:12093-12332 GCA_022704725.1 Spirochaetota bacterium | reverse complement strand
ATCACGAGGGAGGAAGCTATTATCCTGCAGGTTCTACCCTCTTTCTGCCGGGTAAACTTGAAAAGGTCATTGAAGAAAACAGGGGCGACCTGTTTCCCGGTAAAGAAGTTGTCTCCATTCTTTTTAATAAGGGAAGACCGTCCGGCGTAAAACTTAATGATGACACAGAACTCTATGCAAAAAACATAATTTATTCGGGCACAGTATGGAACCTTTACGGTAAACTAATTGAGCGTCCT
>JAKJFV010000021.1:0-12083 GCA_022704725.1 Spirochaetota bacterium | reverse complement strand
GACCGAGGTATGGATCCCTATTAAGAAAAAAGCAAAGTAGTACCATTATTTTTAATAACTCCAAAGACCCTGCCGTGCTGCAGGGTCTTTTTTAAAATAATAAATCATCATAATACTTGACAATAGTATTGCTAATTGTGGATTATCATAATTAACGGAGGAACCTATGGATGTAAGCACTATTTCATTTCTCGCAAAATACAATAAAACTGTCAATGAAAAAATGAACAGCTATATATCAGCTTTAGATGATAAGACATGGACAAAGAATTTCGGAGGATACTTTCCCTCAATCAAGTCTCTTTGTAATCATGTATATACCTGCGACACAAACTGGCTTAAACGGTTTTCCAAACTCAGGGAATTTACTTTTATTGAAGGAACTAAAATATCTGACGGCTTGAGTTTTTCAGTTGATAATATAGCAGATATTTCCAATTACCTTAGTAAAAGGGAAATGCTCGATAATAAAATTATTGAGTTCGCACATGAAATGAAAGAAGAAGATTTTGTAAAAAATTTAACCTATATTGATTCTCACGGGATCGAGTACTCAAAAAACATGGGATTTTTGATTCTGCACATGTTTAATCATCAGACGCATCACAGAGGAATGATTTCGCTGTATCTTGATGAATTAAAAATAACTAATGAGTTTTCAAATATCTATGATATAATTTAAAAATAATGAAAAGAAGCTTTGTATTTCTGCTGTTTTTAGTAATTCTCCTCCCGCCCTGTTTTTGCAAAAGAACGGAGCCGAAAAAAGTCCCTTCTGTGATTGTTAATGGAATTGAGTTTCGAGTTGTTCATTTTTACAACCCGGAAAACAAGACTCCACAAAACGGCGGAATTATTGAAGTGTATACTATCAGCTCAAATACAAAAAAAGATACTATCATAGTTTATACAACAGAGTATTCAAATACAAAAGAAAAGGACATTCAGGACGTTTTTATAACAAAGATGAAACTGCTGAATCCAACAATCCTGCAGGTGACAAATGAGAAAAAGCAAGTATTTCTTGTTAACATAGAAAAGTATGTGCAGGAGGCGGAAAATGAAAAAATGGTACGATGAAGAGTATGAATGGGAGATTGAAGTAACCGGTTTTTTACGGGGCGATCACACCGAGCGCTACTGCCGGAACGGTGAAGAAATTGGCGACAAATATACCTGTACCTACGGCTGTCCGGTAAACAAAGACGGACAGGGAATATGCTCTAAAACTATGATGCTCATGTTTCCTATTATGGAAGCAGTCAGAAGCGGCGGAGATCTTGAAAACATCGGCGGCAGCGGCAAATATACAAAAGACATTGTGTGCCCGGACGGATGCGTATTGTTTAAAATGACTGCAAAAAAAACAGGGAATGAGAATTTTCACAAAGGAAAGTTTTACGACTAGGAGTTATTATGAATTCACAAACGGCAGTAACGTACAAATCGCTTTATAAAGCAGCATTTATTTCCACTATTTTAATGCTTGTTATAATACCAACACAAATACTGGTATTTGTGTTAACCAAAATTCCCGCAACAACTATAGAGTGGTTTTCCTTATTTAATGAAAATATTCTTATCGGTTTTTTTCACGCCGATTTTTTTATACTGATAAACAATATTTTGATTTCTATAATCTACCTTGCGTTTTATCATTCATTAAAAGAAATAAACAAGGGCGTAATACAGATAGGAATTCTTCTGGGGCTTATTGGAATAGCTGCTTATATTTCTTCCAATAAAACATTTGAGCTGCTGCGTTTATCGCAGGAATATTTTTCTGCACAAACAGATGCCGATAAACTTATTCTCGAAGCTGCAGGAAAAGCATCGCTCCTGGGCTGGCAGGGGACCGCTTTTGACACTTATTATGTTCTTAACGGGATTGCTCTTTTCTGTATTTCCATACTCATGTTTAAAAGCTCAGACTTTTCAAAAGCTGCAGCTGTGTGGGGTTTACTTGCAGCCTTTTTTATGATAATTCCATCAACAGCAGGAACAATCGGTTTAATTTTCTCTCTTCTCTCTTTAATTCCCTGGTATGTATTTAGTATACTTTTTGCAAAAAGATTTTTGAGTTTTTCAAGAACTAAATAGCAAATATACTTTAGTTTTAATATTTTGATACATTATTTTTTAGGAGAGATTATGAAAAAGTTGATTATTCTGTTATGTGCACTTTGTGTAGTATCGTGTGCCGGTTATCCGAAACCGGAAAAGCTGGATCCTCTTTATAATTATCATGAAGCAGAGAAGAAAAATGATTACGGTTTGCTGATCGTTACAAGAGAGAACAATTTTATTGGCAGTGGACTTAATCTGCAGGTTTATGTTGACGATAAAATTGAGCAAATAGTAAAAAACGGTGAAACCATTACGCTTGAGCTTCCTGTCGGTGTTCATGAAATTAGAATCATGGATGATATAAATAAAGTAAGTGTTGAAAGAAAAGTTGAAATATCAACAGAAACAGACTGTATAGTAACATATAGACCCAAATCCAGTAATGGTAAATTCAGCGGTCAATTACAATGGGAATTAAGGGAAAGGATATGAGCAGGTGCTATGGAAACAATAAATACCCTTGAATTAACAGATGAATCTGTGTACCCGGATGAAAAAGTTCTCAAAAACGTACTTGGTGATTCATACTCTGCATATTGTGAACTTTTAAAGTTATTTACTTCAAAAAACATGGAAGGCGAGTGGCGTTACTATAAAGACGGAAAGGCGTGGCTTTGCAAGGTACAGTATAAGAAAAAAACTATTGTCTGGATGTCTGCATGGAAGGGTTATATGCAGTCAACGGTGTATGTTATGGACCGGCATCTCGAAGGTCTCTTGGGTTTAGATATCAATGTGAAAACAAAAGAAAAAATTATGAACACTAAGAATGTTGGAAAATCAAAGCCCTGTATTTTTGAGGTAAAAAATACTGATATTTTAACTGATGTTGAAAAAGTTATAGACTATAAGATTGCAGTGAAGTAATGAAATGAAAAACAAACTTATAAATATTCTATTTTCGCTGACTGTTCTTTTAACATTTATTCTTTTTTTCCTTAAGGGAAAAATAGTTTTTTACATACCTGCAGTTCAATTGCTTCTGAGCATAATCACATTTGTCATAGACTCTAAAAGATTGAGAGACTTCTTTTTTTGGCCTTTATTAACACTCAGTATTCTTTTTCTTCCGTGGCCTGTTCAATTTATTGCGCCATTATCTGTGTATCTCGTTGTATATGTACTTGTACTGCGCAAAGACAAGAACAGAGAAAAATGGCTCACTCCCGGAATACTAAATAAACCCGTAATTATCATGATGTCGGTAGTAATAGTGTTAACATCGGCATCTCTTCTTTTATGGTATTTTTTAGCAGATCCTGATATTACTGATCTAAAAAATTCGTTTCCGAAATCAGGCTTATTTATGCTCATAATTTACGGAATTCTTTTTTCTGTTTTTAACTCAATTTGGGAAGAATTTATAATTAAGGGTATACTCTGGGATGGACTGGAACAATTACACCTGCACTTCATAATACTAAATATAATTCAAGCTGTCTTATTCGGTGTTTTGCATATAAATGGTTTTCCAAGAGGATTAACAGGAGCAATACTGGCAGCTGTTTACGGATTCTTAATTGGAATAATTAGAAAAAAAAGCAAGGGATTATTAGCTCCATGCATTACACATACATGTGCCGATTCAACAATTTTTGTCATACTTGCATTATCAATGTAAGGAGTTAACCATGACAATAGGGAACATAGTAAATTTTGGAAAGTATGAATGGATAATACTCGATATACAAACTGATGCAATGCTGCTCATCACAAAAGAGATAATTGAACAGCGTGATTATCATAATAAAAAAGAAGCGGTAACCTGGGAGCATTCGGAAATAAGACATTTTTTGAATACAGAATTTCTTGAAAGATTTAATGATTCCGAAAAGCAAAGAGTTGTTCCTGTGCTGAACAAAAACCCCGGCAACCCATGGTATGGAAGTGACGGAGGAAACGATACCACAGACAACGTGTTTTTATTATCTATGGATGAATGTGTAAGAAAATATTTCGGCGACAGCAGCAGACTTCTCGACAACCCCAAAAAAAACCAGAGGTACTGGTTTGACCGCAAAGATGAAAACAATGGTAAAAGGACGGCTCAATTTATGAAAGGCGGCTGGTGGTGGTGGACCCGTACTCCGGGAAAACATAACAAGGTTGCAGTCTATATTCACGGTGACGGCAACATAGGCATACAGGGAAACGGTATATGTAAAACTTCGTTTAATACGCTTCACGGCAGTACGCAAAGTAATGAGGGCGGACTTAGACCGGCAGTGTGGGTGATAAAGTAAAATGAAAACAACCGTTATAAATGGAAGCGCCCGAAGTAATGGAAGTACTGCCTATATTATCACTAAGATTTTAGAAGGCATGAATATCAGTAAAACTGATATTACCTCTTTCTGTTTGGGGCAGACAAACATAAAGTACTGCCTCGGCTGTAAGAACTGCTACAAAACGGGTAAGTGTAATCAACATGATGATGTTGATAAAATCATGCAAAGCATAGTTGAGTCCGATCTTATAGTCGTCGGTTCTCCTTCATATTGGGGAGATATTACCGGGCAGCTGAAAGTTTTTTTTGACAGGAATACCCCGTTTTCAGACACAAATGAAAATGAATTAAAATTGAAAATACCTGCAGGGAAAAAAGGTCTTTCGGTTGCAGTGCGCGCTGGAAAAACAGAAAGAGAAAATATACATATTATTGAATCTATAGAACATTACTTCGGTCACTTACACATAACTCCGATCGGAAAATTTTCATGCACCGGGATAGATACATTTGAAGATTTAATGAAAAGAGAAGATTACATTGAAAAAGCATTTGAATACGGAAAATATTTGAGAACAACTATGTAATAAGGGGAGAGGAAACCAACCCGTATGGGGTACAGAGGTAAGTATCGCCGCCACGCCAGCTTGCGGCTCATGCGACGCGTAGTTTCCGAACGCAGCTTTGCAGCGTACCCCTCAAACCCCTTGCGTATGGGGCATAGAGATTAGTATCGGCGCTCAACGTTTCGCGCCTCATTCTTGCGGCGCTTTGAATTACTTAGGGTTTGTTTTATGTTAAGATTGTGCGATGATAAATATGAAACTATACTATAATAAAATCTACAAAATCTGTGAAATCTGCGGATACTCAGAAAAAGGAAGTTTATGAACGGAAAAGATGTAAGAATCGGGGCATGCATATTCGCAGGAGATATGGATACCATGGTAAAATTCTACCGCGATACCTTGGGTTTTACGACGCAATGGGACGGAGGTGATTTTGCAGAATTTGAAACAGCAAGCGGCTATTTGTCTTTTTTTATGTACAGCAGAAAAGCCTTCGTTCAGGCAATAAATGAACCCTACGTTCCTCCCAAGGGAATTAATCAAACCTTTGAAATTGCCCTATGGCTTCCCTGCTATGCAGATGTTGATGCTGAATATAAAAGGCTTTTAGCATTGGGGGTATCGTTTCCATGCGGAGAACCTCAGACCTTTTCCTTCGGCATCCGGAACTTTTATGCCTCAGACCCGGAAGGGAATCTGCTTGAAATAGGAAGTACCAAGGAAAAATAAAAAGATACTATAAAATTGCAGCCGTAATGCAGTAATAGTATTTTATAAGTTTATAATTTTTAAAATACTATATAATGTGTTACAGTACTATTTGTAAATAGGAGGTTTTTATGAAAATGCATATAACACAGCTGATTATTGTTTTTTTATTAGTGTTTGTATCTTCATGCAGTGTAAATGGACTTGCTGTTGAAGAAATTGATATTGAATTCACAATTCCAACCGACAGCTCGTTAATTCGTAAAGCAATAAAAATCAGCAGAACAAGTGATCCATTATACAATGACATCACTATGAACGGAACAATTAAAGAAGGATTAAATACGCTCGAGTATTCCGGTTCTGCCGATTCCCCCATTGCCGGATACAGTGAAAGCACAAACTCTACAATATTGCTGTTTACACTTGAAATTTATGATGACCCCTCAGAAGTTATTTCAAAAGACCTGTCTATAACAATACAAAGAACATCAGATAAGAATTCCTCTTTTAAGTATAATGATACTAAAGAGCTGGAAGTAAACAACGAGCTGGTTAATTTTGACATTTCAATTTCGTACCGATATGGAGCCTGGTATTAGCCCTATAATAATTGATGAAATTAACGGTATTTCGGAGGGATTTTCAGCATGAAGCACTCAGATAATTCATTGATCAAAACCTTGATCGGCCTGCGCGGTAATGCACGCGCATGCGTTTACACAGAACCAATGTGGGGACTTTCCATGAGCCTCTGTCTCCCGTATGCTTCAATATATATGCTGGCGCTCGGCATCAAGGATGCTGATATCGGTTTATTGACTTCAATTGGAATGTTATCTCAGGTTGTTTTCGGACTGCTCGGCGGGGTAATCACCGACAAATTGGGCCGGCGCAAAACCACGGCAATCTTTGATTTCCTTGCCTGGTGCGTACCCTGCATTATCTGGATGTTTGCTCAAAATTTCTGGTTCTTCCTTGGAGCCCAGCTTGTTAACGGGATGTGGAAGGTTACTCAGAATTCCTGGGACTGCCTGCTTGTAGAGGATGTCGAGAAAAAACAGATAACCAGGGTCTACTCACTTGTGATCACCGCAAGCCATATGTCGGCTCTTTTCGCGCCCATAGCAAGTTTTCTTGTCGCCCGTATATCTCTCGTACCTGCAGTGAGAATTCTCTACCTTAACGCTTTCATCGTAATGACGGCTAAGATCATTATTCTGTATGCCGTATCTCATGAAACAGCGACCGGAGTCATCCGGATGAGGGAAACCAAAGGCAAAAGCATTCCCTATCTTCTCTCAGGATACGGAGGAGTTATCCGCCTCATTCTACGCTCTAAAGGAAGTATCTTCTCCCTAGTCATCGCCGCACTCGTAGGCGCCATCGCTATGGTAAACACCACCTTCTGGCAGATACTTGCGAACAAAAAGCTCCTTGTGCCGGACGCTGTCCTTCCTTTCTTTCCAATGTTCAGATCATTAATCGCCATGTTCTTCCTGTTCACGGTAATTCCGAGGGTTACCTCAGCAGTACGCCTCAAGAATCCCTTAATCTTTGGTTTTATTTCCTACTTCATAGGCCAGAGTATTCTAACCCTCATTCCCGCTCCGGAACATACGCTTGCAGCAGCGGGTTATGCGCTTCTAGCCCTGTCGCTGTTGTTTGACGGTTTTGCAGCAGGAATTCTCGCGATGCTTGCAGAATCCCTCGTCGCCCTCTACGTTGATAAGAATGAGCGCGCACGGGTTATGGCCGTCCAGCACATGATCATCATGCTTGCGACAGCTCCCTTCGGCTGGATAAGCGGACTGCTCTCGGGAATTTCCCGAACCCTGCCGTTCTGTCTGACACTCGTACTGATTTTCCTGGGCATTCTCATCACGTTGAGTTACTACCGCACGGCCGGTGAAAGTCACAAGGAGCTAAAGGATTAGACTGGAAGGATTACTCAAAAAATATTGACGGCGCTCAGGATGGTGGTATAATTGAAGGATATATTTTAAGGAGAAAATTAGTATGGAAAAGAATGATAATGCATCAAAAGAGCCAGACCCTGTGCAGGCAGATAGCAAGATGAGGGAGATCGCCATCCCCGATAAGCCGGATGCAATCGAGCTGGGTACCGGCCCGCTCCCCGGTGCAAAAAACCAGGAAGCGTGGTATTCGCAATACGGCAGCCGGTTCGCCCGTAACGTCACTGTGTCAACGATCACGCCCTTTCTTCCGGATCCGGCAACCGCAAGCGGCGCCGCAGTCGTCGTTGCACCGGGAGGCGGATTCTTCTCGTTATCAATGGAGAATGAAGGATGGGATGTCGCCCGCGCTTTGGCTAAACACGGCGTCGCGGCATTCGTCCTTAAATACCGGCTGAACCAGACGCCGGCTGATATACCAGGATTCGAACGTGCAATGACCGAGATGTTCACGGCCACAGCAAGCCGGCCTCCGCGTCCCGAACCAGAAGAGATGAAGGAGCAGCTCACAGCGCAGCTTGAGGATTCGTCTGCAGCCTTCGCACTGATCCGAAGCCGTGCCGCAGAGTGGAACATCGATCCTGAGCGTATAGGCATGGTTGGATTCTCAGCCGGCGCCGCGCTTACCATAGCGACTGCCCTCTTTGCAGAGACTGCAAAACCTGCATTCCTCGGCGACATCTACGGACCGCTCACGCTAAAGGCCGTCCCGAAAAACGCTCCGCCTCTGTTTGTTGCCCTTGCCGCCGATGATCCCTTCTTTGCCAATAGCGGATACGAGCTGATCGACAACTGGCGCGCAGCCGGGATGCCGGTCGAATTTCACCTCTATGAACAGGGCGGACACGGCTTCGGCATGTATCCCAAGACAACGACGAGCACCGGCTGGTTTAATGCCTTTATAAGCTGGCTCACCATGCACGGGATGGTTAATAACAAGAAGTGATTATTTACGTAAAAGGACTCCGGGAGTTTACCCCTGGAGTCCTTTTATATTTTAGTTAGTTCACACCGCAATTTTACAAATGAAATTTGCTGTTTAAAAACTCAACTCTGGTTTTGAGCCACTGATGAAGCAGCATACCTGCTTCTCCATGTGTCTTTACAGCTTTGGATTTTGGAGTAAGCTCATCCTGAAACGCAGACTTATCAATAAGATTATTCCATCTCTCATAGTTCCGATCGAAAGCTTCGCTGTACTGATGTGTGTCTTTCTCTATCATTTCAAAGACTCTATCAAACATACCTGAGTCATAATGTTCTGTCCATTCCTGCCTGATAATATCCATATACCAGTCTTCGTGCATAAGAACGGCAAGCCATGGATTGAATGAAGAATATCTGTTGTTAACATCCATCATAATATTTGCAGCATAAAAACCCTTGCCGTCTGCAGCGCGGTCTTTGTTTCCAAAGGCCGAGTCAAAGTCCCACGGCGCTTCAAAAGTTAGTTTTTTTGCTCCGTCTTCTCCAAAGTCAACAGACATAAGAAAACTCGACCAGTAAATATCAGCATCACATGCAATTTCATTAAGAATATACGTTAATGCGAGTGATTTTACATCTACAACCCTTTCTACAGCTTCCCTTGGAGTAAGATCCTTTGTCTCAGAAATAGAGGTGAAATCCGGATTAAACACATAAGCCTTATCCTCATACGCTGCATAGTACATTATTTCATAGACCCTGTTCATATAATTTGCAATAAAGTCGCGCTGTTCCGGAGAATAAATATCGCTTTTTATGGTAAACCCTTTATTGACGCTGGTTCCTCTCGTACTTCTTCCCTTATTTCCGTCATAAGCCTTAATCGAAGCCCAGCCGGTATAATTTACTTCAAATCTTTGAAGTTCAGCCTCGGTATAATAGTAACCATCCATTTCAAGAAAATAGCCTATATCAGTACCAGTGTAATCGTCATCAGCCTCAGTTATGTCTACTCTGCCTTTTTTTATTTCCTGCTGTTCTGCAAGTAAGTATACGCCCCAGTACTCGCCGTTTATATATACTTCGGCAAATTCCGCATCAGTTACATAATAACCCTCAGCACCTAGTAATTCACCGGCAAGCTGATAAGCTGTCTTATCACGAAGAAAAGAAGTATCCTTATAGCCTGCGAGAAGAACCCAGTTTTTGAACTCAGCACCCTCATTTAAACCAAGCATACTCTGCTTCTTATTGAATTTTATACGAAGAGGTTTTTTAATATAATTAGTAGTCCAGTTACCCCGTACCTTAACCTCTGCCTTTACTTCCTCCAAAAGAACTTCTCCGGTATCATCTTTTACAGTTATAGTGCAGTCCTCATAATAAGGAGCAGGGGGCATTACATAATTAGGCGTCCATGTAGCAATTTGCTGTGAAACATGAGCGGCGACAGGCTTTGTCACAAAATCCATCACGGTATCTTCCATGCTCAGTGTTTCAATGGAAATAACGGCCATTGCCTTTTGCGCATAGTTTGCCGTCTTTTGAGTATCTTTTTTACCAGTGGTACATGAAACCGATAGTATTACAACTGCTAGAATGAGTATATACTTTACAAATTTGTTCATTTTTTTCAACATCTCCTTATTCTACATGAGTCTAGTTGAGACTGCTTACGCTGTCAAGGTTTGATACGTGAAAAAAAGATTATCACATTTCCACTCAACAGGTGTTCTAATACTATACAGGAGTCAAAAATGAAGAATACAAAACATCAGGTTAGTACTGAGAGAAGGGAGTCAAGAAGCAAGATGAAGTATATAATGTTCCTACTATTATCGATCGTATCAGTTACTGTATTCGCAGAAGAACATAAGCCCCTGTGTTCCATTACTGACGTTTCTGCTCCTCATTATTTATTGGGATTTGAACTTGCAGAATTAGCACAAAACTCATTTCGCAATATAGGCCCGGAAAATTTTATGAAGAAGTTTAGCGAAAAAACATATTTGAAAGATTTAGACAGAATTGATTTATCTAAATGTGACAGTAATATACAAACAGTAAAAGACCTTAGCTATATCAATGACAACTCCATTGAACACAAATTGGACGTCCATTATAAAAACAATCATGTATCCAAACCCATCATCATCAATATACACGGCGGTGGGTTTATCGCTGGTTATAAAGAAATGGATTCTTTGTTCGCTAATTATCTGGCGCAAAGAGGCTTTGTGGTTTTCAATTTAAATTACAGGCTGGCATATCCAACTATTAATGTGTTCGATCAAATAGAAGATATATCTAACGCAGTCAAATGGATTGTTTCAAATGCCGAAAACTATGAAGCTAACATTGATGAAATGTATATCGCTGGGCATTCAGCAGGTGGGGTTTTAGCGGTCGCAGAAGCATTACTGTGTCATGACGAAAAAATGAGAGATGATTTCAACCTTGACGAAAGGAATTACACCTATAATGGCATCTTTCTTGATTGCGGAGCAATGCATTTTTACATTAATAACATAGCATATTGGGGTATGAGAAACATGGTATTCCCTAAAGGCTATAAAAAGATGGCTAAATATCACTATTTAATTTTCGAAAACAACCCCAAATTATCATCATTAGCCAAAACCATCTTGCTGACAAACGAAAAAGATGAATTAAGAGAAATGACGTATCACTTTAAAAAAGTGTTAGATGAACATCATGTTGAAAACCAATTAATTGATGTTGGATCTGATGGTCATCTGGGGATCATTTTCAAACCCTATACCGATCAGAATCAAAAAGTGCTTGATGCTATTCAAGCCTTTTTTGAAATTTAAGAAAAAGGCGGATTGCATTCGTTTGCTACATGTTTAAAAAGGTAGAGGCTGTCTCGATACTTGTCGGACAGCCTCTTTTAATTAGCTGAGTTTCCAGGGAGGGTTAAAAACTCAGTTCTAATCATCAAAACAATCGTCGTCCAGCTCCTCGCCATCCCAACAGGCATCAACGATTCGCTGAACACAGTCATCGTTCAGTCGTCCGTTTTCGCCACAATACTCCCAAAGATCTTCCCAGCAGTCGTCATCCCATTCGTATTCATCATCGTCTTCTTCCATTCCGGCTTTAGTATTGAGAGCGAAACCAGATTATTCAGCAAGGCCGATCGAGAGGCCTTGGGTCAATATGTTGTCCGAGGTGCTACCTGTGCTGAAAGAATCCAATACGACCAAGACTCCGACACCGTAATATGGACAGCCTCCCCAAAGGGCTTCTACAAAGGCAAATCTGAAACCTTCAAAGGATTTGAGTTTGTAGATCAGCTTGCAGCCCATTTGCCTCCAAGGCGAGTGCAGTTAGTTCGCCGCTATGGGGTATATGCGGGAAAAGTCCGTAAGCAATGGCAAGAACGCCCTGGTATTTACCGTCTGGCCCCAGAGGGTTGGCAAAAAGGGCATCCAAGCCAGTCCCAAATTGTTCAAGCAAAACCACCAGAGGCCCTATGTGTTAAGGAAGCGGTACAAGTCCCTGATGGATGGTCTAAACTACGCAAAC